>JBDHQY010000112.1:0-7116 GCA_039807315.1 Steroidobacter sp.
TTCACCGCCGAGCTCAACGCGCTCATCACCGAGCGGCTGGAGCTGGAGAACAAGCTGCGGCGCGCGCTCGAGCGTCAGCAGTTCACGCTGCACTATCAGCCGCGGGTCGATCTGCAGACGCGCCGGATCGTCGGCGCCGAGGCACTGATCCGCTGGCAGGTGTCGGAGCTGGAGATCGTGCCGCCGTCGCGCTTCATTCCGGTGGCGGAGGAGATCGGGCTGATCGCGCCCATCGGCAAGTGGGTGCTGCGCACCGCCTGCGAACAGAACAAGGCGTGGCAGGACGCAGGATTCGCGCCGTTCGTGATTTCGGTGAACGTGTCGGCGCGCCAGTTCCGGCAGGAGAATTTCGTGCAGATCGTCACCGAGGTGCTGGCGGCCACCGGCCTGGAAGCGCGCTATCTCGAGATCGAGCTTACCGAGAGCGCGGTGATGCACGACGCCGAGCAGTTCATCGCCATGCTCGGCGAGCTCAACGATCTGGGCGTACAGATCTCGCTGGACGACTTCGGTACCGGCTACTCGTCCCTGAGCTACCTGAAGCGCCTGCCGGTGGACCGGCTCAAGGTGGACCGCTCCTTCGTGCAGGACATCGCCACCGACGTGGACGATGCGACCATCGTGCGCACCATCATCGCCCTCGGTCACAATCTGGGATTGAAGGTGGTCGCCGAGGGTGTGGAGACCGAGCAGCAGCTCGAATTCCTGCGCAGCAATCGGTGCGATGAGCTGCAGGGCTACTATTTCGCCACACCGCTGCCGGTCAGCGATTTCGCGCGGGAAATGTTTGCCCACGGCGCCGGCGTCCCCAACTGAAGGACGTTCGGAATCTTGGTCTCAGCGCGGGCTGTGTCGCTCGCTGCCGTCTCGGGTACGGCGTATAAGCCGATCGAAGAGACGGCGGCATGGCTACCGGCCGCTGCGCCGTCAATCGCTGACCTTGATCGCCAGCTTGCCGAAATTCCTGCCTTCCAGCAGGCCCAGGAAGGCCCGCGGCGCGTTCTCCAGCCCTTCGACGATGTCCTCGCGCGTTTTCACGCGGCCTTGTTTCAGCCATTGCGTCATGTCGTGCTGGAACTCGCCGAAACGGTCGTAGTAGTCCAGGATGATGAAACCCTGCATGCGGATGCGCTTGTACAGCAGCGACCATTGCAGCAGCGGCAGGCGATCCGGGCCGGGAGGCAGCGAGCTGGCGTTGTAACGCGCAATCAGGCCGCACATCGGAACCCGTGCGAAAGTGTTCAGCAGCGGCCACACCGCATCGAACACGGCGCCGCCCACGTTCTCGAAATAGACATCGATGCCGTCGGGACAGGCCTGCGCCAGCAGCTTGGGCAGATCGGGGTCTTTGTGATCGATGCATTGCTCGAAGCCGAATTCGCGTACGGCATACGCGCATTTCTCAGGACCGCCGGCAATGCCGATCACACGCGCACCTTTGATCTTCGCGATCTGGCCGACGACTGAACCGACTGCCCCCGTCGCGGCGGCAACCACGACGGTTTCACCCGGCTTCGGCGTGCCTATGTCGAGAAGCCCCATGTAGGCAGTGAATCCCGGCATGCCCAGGACACCGAGCGCATACGAAGGGCGCGGCATGTTCGGATCGAGCCTCATCACGCCGCTGCCGTTCGAGACCGCGTAGTCCTGCCAGCCCGCGGCGGCCTGCACCAGATCGCCGGCCTTGAAATCCGGATGCTGCGATTCGACCACGCGCGAAACGGTGCCACCGACCATGACGGCGCCGACTTCCAGCGGTGGCGCGTATGAAGGCGCATCGCTCATGCGGCCGCGCATGTAGGGATCCAGCGATAGATACACGGTGCGCAGCAGGATCTGGCCGGATTCGAGCGGCGGCACCTCGACCTGCTCGAGCCGGAAGCTGGCAGAGGTCGGCGCACCGACCGGCCGCTGCGACAGAATGAAGCGACGATTGATGAGAGTGCCTGATGACATGGAGAAGGCTCCGGGAAACCGTGCGGAAAGCAGGAGCGGGGTGTATGTATCCTGCGTGGGCCAGTATGCTGCATCAATGTCGCAATGGATATGAGTTCATACCGTGACCCGCTTCATTGGCGCCATCGATCAGGGAACCACCAGCACGCGCTGCATCGTGTTCGATCAGGGCGGCAATGTGATTGCGTGCGCGCAGAAGGAGCACGCGCAGATCTATCCGCAACCTGGATGGGTGGAGCATTCTCCCCGCGAAATTCTGCGCAATACGGACGAGGTCATCGCAGCGGCGCTGGCGAGCGCGAATCTCACGGCTCGCGACATCCGGGCCATCGGCATCACCAATCAACGCGAGACGACGATCGTGTGGGATCGTCGCAGCGGTGAGCCGCTGCACAACGCGCTGGTCTGGCAAGACACGCGCGTCGATCCTCTGGTTGCTTACTTCTCTGCCGAAGGCGGCAAGGATCGGTTTCGAGCGCGTACCGGTCTGCCGCTCGCCAGCTATTTTAGTGGGTTGAAATTGCGCTGGCTTCTCGACCAGATTCCAGACGCACGCGTCAAGGCTGCTGCGGGCGACCTGCTGTTCGGTACCGTCGACAGCTGGCTGTTATGGCATTTGACGCAAGGCACGCATCTCACCGACGTGACCAATGCCAGTCGTACGCAGTTGATGAGCCTGCAGACGCTGCAATGGGACGAAGAACTGTGTCGCATTTTCGATGTTCCGCCGGGCATCCTGCCGCGCATCGTCTCGTCCAGCGAGATTTATGGCGAAGTGGCGCATGGCCCGCTCAAGGGCGTGCCGATTGCCGGCATCCTGGGCGATCAGCAGGCCGCGCTGGTAGGACAGGCGTGCTTTCGAGCGGGCGAAGCGAAGAACACCTACGGCACCGGATGTTTTCTGTTGATGAACACCGGCACCAAGGCCGTCTCCTCGGCCGCCGGTCTGGTCACGACAGTGGCGTACCAGCTCGGTGACTCACCCGCCTGTTACGCGTTGGAGGGCTCCATTGCGATTTCGGGCGCGCTGGTGCAGTGGCTGCGCGACAACCTCGGCCTGATTCGTGAAAGCGCGGAAGTCGAGGAGCTGGCGGCCACGGTTGCGGACAACGGTGATGTCTATATCGTGCCTGCCTTCTCCGGTCTTTACGCTCCTTACTGGAAGGATCACGCGCGGGGCGTGATTACCGGCCTGACTCGCTATGCCAACAAAGGTCACATCGCGCGTGCCGCGCTCGAAGCGACCGCCTATCAAACTCGCGATGTGCTTGCGGCCATGGGGCAGGATTCCGGTATCCGTCTGAGCGAGCTGCGCGTCGACGGCGGCATGGTGGTGAACGAGATCCTGATGCAGTTCCAGTCCGACATCCTGGATGTCGAAGTGGTCCGGCCCAGGGTGACGGAAACCACTGCGCTGGGGGCCGCGTACGCCGCAGGGTTGGCCACCGGCTACTGGCGGAGCCTGGACGATCTGCGAGACAACTGGGGAGTCGACAAGACCTGGGCACCGGCGATGTCGAAGCAGCAGCGCGGCAGGTTGTACCAGTCGTGGCAAAAGGCGGTGACGCGCTCGTTCGGCTGGAGCGAATCATAAGCGCGGTTCGCGACGAGCCCGGCTGCGAAACTGCCGGGTGCGACGTGCGCACGCTCCAACGGCAATCCGGAAGGCCGGGTGGCGGCGAAATCCTCCGCAGCGCCGGCGAAAGAGATTGCTTTCACGACAAAGCGTGATTCAATCTCGTCCCCTTGTCTGGTCCAACGTCTCGGGTCCGCATGTTCACCGGCATCGTCAAAGGCCTCGGCCGTATCGAAGCGCTGCGCCGCTTGCCCGGCCTGGTCTCGTTCGACATTCTTTTGCCGCGGGGTGCGGAGAAGGATCTGGAAGTCGGTGCCAGTGTCGCCGTGGATGGCGTCTGCCTCACTGCAACCTCCGTGGTCGCGCGGCGCGCCACGTTCGATGTCATGCAGGAAACGCTCGCGCGAACGACGCTGGTCGATCTCCAGCAGGGCGATGCAGTGAACATCGAACGCGCGGCGCGCGATGGCGCGGAAATCGGCGGTCATCCTTTGTCGGGTCATGTCGACTGCGTGGCTCGCATCGTCGACGTGCAAAGTCCGGAGAACAACCGGGTGGTGACGTTCGAAGTGCCGCAGCCGTGGATCCGCTATGTGTTCGCCAAGGGTTACATAGGCCTGAACGGCGCCAGCCTGACGGTGGCGGCGGTCGACAAGCGAGCTTCGACATTCACGGTATGGTTCATTCCGGAAACGCTGCGGCTGACCACTTTCGGCGCCAAGGACCCTGGCGCCGGCATCAACATGGAAATCGAGCGCAGCACGCAGGTGACCGTCGACACCCTTCGCGATTTCCTGGAAGAGCGGCTCGGTCCGCTGCTGCCGCGGCTGGAATCGTTTGTGGAACAACTTGAAAGCGCCGCAGTGTCGGATCGCGGCAAGGCGCCGCGCTGACCTGGCGGCGGTGACAAATTCGCACAGCCGGAACCTGTCGTAGTGAGTCGGCCGGGATGGGCTGCGTGCCCGACTCAAGCCCGATCAACGCGTCGTGAAAGTGGTGCGGTCACGCGTTTTCGATCGAGCGGCCCCGGGTTTCGGGGGCGAACACCTGGCAGGTGACGCCACCGATCAAGAGTACCCCTGCGCATACCAGCAGAGTGGCTCGAATACCCCACAATTCCATGTAGACAGGCAGCAAGAAGGTGCTCGTGGCGGCTCCGATACGACTGATGGCCGTCCCAATGCCGACTCCCGAAGCGCGCAGCCGCGTGGGAAAAAGTTCTGGCAAATAGGTGTATTCCAAACTGGTGGAGGCGGCCATCACGAATGCGTACATCGCCACCGCCGCCACGGTCGGCAGCGGCTCCAGCCGCACGAAAGCGATGAACAGCAGGATCGCTCCCGTGAAATAGAATCCGGTCAGGAGAAATTGCCGGCGGGTTATCTTGTCGATGACCCACAGCCCGAAGCCCGATCCGATCAGCATGAAAGTGTTGAAGACGACCCCGCCCAGATAGGCGCTGCTGATGCCGAGCGCACCCAGGACGATCGGAATGAACGTGCTTACGGCGAAATAGGGAATCACCTGCGCGGTATAGAAAACCGCGCCGACGATGGTTCTACGCCGGTAGCGCGTACTGAACAGCTCCAGCCAGGAAGCCCTAGTGCTTTGCGCTGGTGCCGATGAGACCGCCGGGAGAGCCACTCGTTCGCCGAAATGCCGAGTGACGATGCGGCGCGCATCGGCAGTGCGTCCGCGCTGCATCAGCCAGGTGGGCGACTCCGGGATGGCCAGGCGGGCCAGGAAAACGAGCGCCGACGGCACCGCGCTGCTGATGAGAATCCAGCGCCAGGCATCCGCAACGTTCGCTGCCAGCAGCGTGCCTAGAATGAACGCAATCGTGTAGCCGACGGTCCAGGTGAAGACGAGCAGAGTCAACAGCCGGCCGCGCGCTCGGGTCGGAGAAAACTCCGCAACCACCGTGCAGCACACTACGTAATCGATTCCCAGCGCCAGGCCCAGCAACAAACGCAGGACGAACAGCTGCCACGGTGCGGTGACGAAGAACTGTGCGACCGAGATGACGGCGAACGCGGCCATCGTGGGGATCATCAGCGGCCTGCGGCCGAAGCGATCGGCCAGCGGCGCCAGGAACAGGCTGCCGATGAAGATGCCTGCCAGGGCAGCGCCGCCCAATGCGCCCAGCCACGCGGCACCTAGATGCAGCGAGTCCGTGGCCAGTGCGAGTGCAATGCCGATCGTGCCCAGGACGTAGCCATCGGCGAATTGACCGCCGGCCGCCGCAACGGCCACCAACAGATGGAAGCGCGTAGCAGGGGCTTCTTCATATGCGACCAGCTCCGTATCGGTCTGCTGGGCATTCGCTGCGGATTCGGCGCGGAGGGATGTCTGGTTAGAATACATTGCCCGCTCGACGCATCTGTACACTACATATACAGTAATGCACAGAAATGCGGGGTGCAATCGCTCGCGCGATGCCGCAGCCCGTCTCAACCAGAAAGAGCCTGCGAGGCGCGCGGCCGGAGTAGGGCTCCATGCGAGCCTGCACCAGCTCGCCGCTACGACAGACTTGCTGTGGAGCGTGTCGAGCGGCCGCTCAGCTGAACAGCATCGCAGGATGCTAGAGCAACGCGCGCCTCCGATGAGTCATCGGGTGGGACGGCGGTGTAGCGTCTTCCCACAAGAGAGCTCCCGCTCAAAGTAGATCCGGAGGATTGAATGTCTGTTTCGCTCAAGCGTTACATGAAGGTGACCGCCCTGTTGTCGGTGACCGCTCTCGGCCTGACCGCCTGTGGCGGCACCACGCCGACGAACACCACCTCGCCTTCCGCTGATGGCTCCACCAGCGCCAGCGCCCCGGCCCCGGCCGAGAAGGTGGAGATCAGCTACCTGCACCGTCTTCCCGACGGTGAGGGCATGACCCCCGTTGCCGACATCGTCGCCCGCTGGAACGCTGAGAACCCGAACATTCAGGTGACCGCGACCAAGTTCGACGGCAAGGCCGCCGAGATGATCACCAAGCTGGAGACCGACGTCAAGGCGAACAACGCCCCCTGTCTGGCCCAGCTCGGTTACGGCGAGGTCCCCGAGATGTTCGTCAAGGGCATGGTCGAGGACGTCACGGCCGAGGCTGAGAAGTACAAGGACCAGTTCGGTGGCGCCTACGGCCAGATGACCGACGGTGGCGTGACCGTCGGTCTGCCCCAGGATTCGGGGCCGCTGATCTACATGTACAACGAGGCCGAGTTCGAGAAGCTCGGTCTCGAGGTCCCCACCACGGCTGAGGAGCTTGAGGCCGCTGCCGCCACCGCCGCCGCCGCAGGCAAGTACGCCGCCGTGTTCACCCCCGACGAGGCCCAGTACTGGCTCTCCGGCCAGGCTGCCGGTGCGGGTGCGGTCTGGTTCTCCGCTGAGAACGACCAGTGGAAGGTCGACACCACCGACGCCGGCACCGCCGCGGTCGCCGACATGTGGCAGACCATGCTCGACGCCAAGTCGGCCCTCGTCGTGAACCGCTGGAGCGAGCAGTGGGATGCCGCGATGGCCAACGGCTCCATCATCGGCCACGTGGCCGCGGCCTGGGAGACCGGGTTCGCCCTGGACAGCCTCGACGGCACCGAGTT
>JBDHQY010000113.1:0-7081 GCA_039807315.1 Steroidobacter sp.
GCGTCCGGCGGACGAGCGCTTCCTGCGCTCGGTGGAGGACAAGATCAAGGTGTCGGACTCGGGCAAGCTCACCTTCCGGCAGGAAGTGGTGCGCAAGGCCATGGTCGCCTACAAGGTGGGCGAGAAATTCACGCTCAACAGTCACTCGCGCATGCGCGAAGCCATCGAGCAGTATCTGTTCGAAGAGCGGCGCGACGTACTGCGGCTGGTCACTTCGGCGGCGCGGCCCGACGACGAGGCCCGCAAGAAGATTTCCGCGGTTCAGGAACGATTGACGAGCGAATATGGTTATGACGAACACAGCGCCAAGGAGGCCTTGAGCTACGTGACCACGCTGCTGGCGCAGGAGTAGTGGTCTCGAAGACCTGGAGGGTGTCGAAGCGACATGAGCGACCCCACGTCGAGCAGTGGTGGCGGTCCGGAAGGAACAGGCCAGAGCGTCGGCGAAGCCGGCTGGTACGACCTGTTCTCGCGCGGTGCGCGCGACTGGCTGCGTCACAATGAAAAGGTCCGCGAAGCGGTGCGGCAGCACCTGCCGCAGATCGTCGCGGGCGCGGATGTCCTGAGCGGCGGCGCCAGCACCGTGCGTGTGCCGGTGCGGATGCTCGAGCACTATCGTTTCAAGCTGCGTCCACCCAACGAGCAGCAGGGCGTGGGCCAGGGACAGGTCAAGCCGGGCGACCGCATCGGCCGGCCGCAGCAGGAGGGTGAAGAGCGCGGCCAGGGCGGCAACGAGGAAGGCGGCATCCAGTACACGCTGGAATTCCGCATCGACGACATCGTCGATTGGCTGTGGGAGGAAATGCAGCTGCCCAATCTCGAAGCCAAAGCCGGCAAATCGCGCGAGGACGACTGGACGCGCGAGGGCTGGGACCGGCGCGGCGCGCGCTCGCGTCTGGACCGGCGCCGCTCCATCAAGGAATCCATCAAGCGTCGCGGCGTACAGAGCGCTTCAGGCGCGGAATCACCTTCGTTCACCGACGAGGATCTGCGCTTCCGCCAGCTGGCCAAGCGCGAGCAGCCGGCCATGCAGGCCGTGGTGGTGCTGCTGCTGGATGTTTCCGGCAGCATGGGTGAGCGCGAGCGGCAGATCTCCAAGACCTTTTTCTTCTGGGCCATCCAGGGCCTGCGGCGTCAGTACCGGCACCTGGACCTGGTGTTCGTGGCGCACACCTCCGAAGCCTGGGAATTCCAGGAAGAGGAGTTCTTCCGCGTCAGCGGCACCGGCGGCACGGTCGCTTCGGCGGGCCTGAAGAAAGTGCGCGAAATCATCGACGAGCGCTTCAGCCCGGCGCAGTACAACGTGTACCTGTTCTACGCCTCCGACGGCGAGAACTTCCCCTCCGACCAACCGCTGGCACAGCAGGCACTGGAAGATCTGGCGCTGGATTGCAACTACGCGGGTTTCCTGGAAGTCGCACCACTGGCCGGCAGCGTGCCCGACAGCGAAATCGGCAAGCTGTTCCTGGAACTGGCCGACGAGGAATCCAACGTCGGCGCCTACCGGGCGAACAGCACCGA
The DNA here is from genome assembly GCA_039807315.1 of Steroidobacter sp. Lineage (GTDB taxonomy): Bacteria > Pseudomonadota > Gammaproteobacteria > Steroidobacterales > Steroidobacteraceae > Steroidobacter. The sequence continues at coordinate 1,522 of JBDHQY010000113.1, forward strand.
CGACATCTGGGATGCCGTGCGTCACTTCTTCGGTCAGCAGGCGGGCGCATGATGGAAGACTGGCGGCAGCAAATCGCGAACATCGAACAGTTGGCACGCAGCCAGGGCCTGCAATACAAGCCGGTCGAGTTCGAGGTAGTCCCCGAAAGCTTCATGACCGAGATCGCCATCTACGGTCTACCGGTGCGCATGCCGCACTGGTCCTTCGGCGTGCGCTACATCTATCAGCTGATCCAGCACCGCATGGGCCTGTCGCGCCTGTTCGAAGTGGTGTTCCCCGGCAATCCGGGCCGCGCCTACCTGGCGAAATCCAACAGCGCGGCCGAGAACGTCCTGGTCACGGCGCATGTGCTCGGGCACGCGGACTTCTCGGCCAACAACATGCTGTTCCGCCGCAGCCAGGACCAGATCGGCGAGCACATCGTCGAGCAGGCTGCGGCCCATGCGCGCCAGATCGGCATGGCGATCCAGGAGCACGGACTGGAGCGGGTCGAGGCGGTGCTCGACGCGGCCCTGTCGCTGGAGCAGCACATCGACGTCGACCAGGGCGTACGCCGCGAACGATACCCCGAGCTGCTGCCGGAACCGGCGCAGCCGCCGGATTCGGATTTCGCGCGCCGCTTCGCCGCGCTCGGCCCCGATACCGCCCGGCCGAAGCCCACTGGAACACCCAAGCGCGCGCCCGTTCCACCGCATCCCGAGAAGGACCTGCTCTGGTTCATCGCGCACTACGCGCCGGAACTCGAACCCTGGGAGCGCGACATCTTTCTGGCCGTACGCGAAGAATCGTTCTATTTCTATCCTGTGTTCGCCTGCCAGATCATGAACGAAGGTTGGGCCTCGTACTGGCATGCCCGCCTGCTGCGTGAGGCGGACTTCCTGCCGCAATCCGCCTATGTGGATGCGATCAAGTGTCACTCGGACGTCGTGCGTCCGACCGCCACCGGCGAGAACGTGGCGCTGTCGACCAATCCCTATCACCTGGGATTCTCGATCTGGGAAAGCATCGTCGCGGCGCAGGGACTGGAGCAGGCTCGCAAGATCATGTGCGAGGACGACGATTTCGCCTTCGTGCGCAACCATCTGACGCTGGATCTGGTCAGGGAACTGCAGCTGTTCCAATACAGGGGTCCCGCCAACGGCATGCTGACGGTGCAGGAGACCGACCTGCCGCTGCTGCATGACACGCTGTTGGCGCCGAAATACGGCTTCGGCGCCCCCACTGTCAGCGCGGCGCGCGTGCACGTCGACGGCAAGTTGGAGCTGGTTCACGATCACGTAACGGATGGCCGCGGGCTGGATACGGAGCGCGGTCGCAAGGTCCTGGAATACATCGCGCGCGTCTGGCGCCGGCCGGTGACCCTCACCACCGTCGACAACGACAAGCGAAGCATCGAGATCTCGGTCTCGCCGCCGCCGCTCAACTAGCGGCTCGCAGCAACTGATCCTGTTTACGTCATCCCGCGAAAGCAGTAATCCAGGCCGCGGATACCCGCTTTGCGCAGGCATGGCGAAAAATTCCCGGACCGATCGGCTGTTGCAGACCACCGACTGCTCACGGACCCCTACTGCGCGTCACAGAACGCCAGCATCCTGTCAGCCGCACTTACAAGCCATGACCACGATCCTGCTCAGCGCCGGCCTCGTGACAGCTCATGCGCATACAAGTCGCTAAAGCGAGAAAGGCTGCCGGAAAGGAGTCGACTGCAATGCGGGCGCCGGCCGCGGCCCTCGATAGAGGCAGTCGTACGACGCTCAGACGAAGGCGGCGCGGTGATCGCGAATGAAATCGTCGAAGGTGCGGGGCTCGCGGCCGGTGATGTCCTTGACCACCTGGGTCGGAGCCACGTTGATCAGGTTCGAAGCGCAGGCATCCCACAATTCCAGGGTTGCTTCGACCATCACCGGCGCAGCTCCCGCCGCCTGCAAGCGGCCGCGGGCCTCGTTGGCCGTGATGTCCATGTAGCGGATCGGTTTGTCGAGCACGCGGCTCAGGCGTGTGGCGACCTCGGAATAACTGATCGATTCGCTGCCGGTCACCGTGTAGGTGTAACCGGCATGTGCCGGATCCATCAGCGTCACCGCGCCAACGGCACCGACATCGCGCGCATCCACGAAAGTCCATTTACCGGAGCGGAACGGCCCGGCGATCACGTTCTGCTGCGCCACCGCCGGAGCAAATTGCAGCAGGTTCTGCATGAAGAAGGTCGGCCGCAAATGCGTGACCTGCAGACCGCTGCCCTGCGAACTGCCCTCGATCTGGCCCAGCCAGCGCAGCGCCCGGGCGCAGCACAGCCCGGAATTGGCACCCACGCCGGAAAGCTGCACGATCCGGCGCACGCCGGCTTGCTTCGCCGCGCCGATGAAGCGGGCATGCAGCTCAGGCATTCTGGGAGAAAATGCCGAGGCGAGGAACGCGGCTTCCACCCCGGCGAGCGCCGACCGGAGACTGTCCTCATCGGCCAGATCGCCGCGCACGACTTCGATGTTGGGCGCGGAAACACGCAGTTTGGCGGGATCGCGGACGAAGGCGCGAACGGCGACGGGCTGATCCGCAAGGCCGGCGAGCACCGCCTGGCCTACATTTCCCGTCGCGCCGGTCACAAGAAGCATCGTTTCTCCGTCAAGCCCGTTCAGGGACAATTGCGGTCCCGCCCGTGATTGAGCGATACATTAAGGGCGCGGATTGTCCGGGTAAACTGCGGCCTGCGCAAAGAGTCTGGTGCACACTGGTCATGAATCCCCCGCCTACAATGCGCCTGCAAGCAGCGAACCTGAAGATTGGGAAACCGGCTGATTGAATAATTTCAGCGATATCGTCGCGTACGTGCGTGTGGTCGAGGCACACAGCTTCGTCGCAGCCGCGCAGACACTGGGAATGTCGCCCTCGGCGATCAGCAAGGCGGTCAGCCGCCTGGAGGAACGCCTGGGCGCGCGGCTGCTCAATCGCACCACCCGCTCGTTGAGCCTCACCGACGTGGGCAGCAGTTTCTATGAGCGCTGTCGGGAGGCGCTGGGTCAGCTGGATCACGCGGAAAGTGAAGTATCGGAATCCCGCGGCGTGTCGCGTGGGCGACTGCGCGTGGATGTTCCAATATCGCTGGGCCGCCGTCTCATCGTGCCCGCCCTGCCGCGCTTCATCGCACAGTACCCGGAAATCAGCGTGCAGATGAGCATGAACGATCGCGTCGTAGACCTGGTCCAGGAAGGCATCGATGCCGCTCTGCGCGTCGGCAATCTCAGCGACTCCAGCCTGATCGCACGGCGCATCGCTCAGCTGCGCGGAGTGACCTGTGCTTCACCGGAGTTCATCGAGCGTTACGGCGAGCCCCGCGATCCGACGGAACTGAAACCCGAACACTGCATCACCATGTTCAAGCTCGGTAACAACCAGACACGCGACTGGCTGTTCCGCAAAGGCACGATCGAACACCATGTCACGCCGGCAGCGCGCCTGTCCTTCAGCGATCCCGAATCAGCAGTGCAGGCCGCAGTGAGCGGCGCGGGATTTGTGCGCGCGCTGGACTTCACGGTCGAGGCGCAAGTCGCCGCAGGTCTGTTACGCCCGGTACTGCAAGACTGGAACGACGGCGCCTGGTGGCCGATCTCGGTGGTGTACCCCCAGCATCGTCAGCCCACGGCGAAGATTCGCGCCTTCATCGACTTCGTGTCAGGACTGTTTCCACAGAGCAACGGCACATAAGCGGGAACCTCCACGCGGCCGGACTCAAGTACACTGCGCCGAAAACAAACGGAGGGCGCCATGACTTCCCGGATTCATTCCCCTGCTCGGGCTGGTTCCGCTGCTCTGTTCCCCTCGGCTTTGTTGCATCGTTTCACTTTGCTGCTCGTCTGCAGCAGCCTGCTGGCAGCCACTGCCGCCGCGGACATCGCACCGAACGAGCTCGAATCGGCCGCGAAGAAAGTGGCGCCCAAAGTGATCGAATGGCGGCGCGACCTGCATCAGCACCCCGAGCTCAGCAATCGCGAGGTGCGAACCTCGGAGATCGTGGCGAAGCGCCTGCGTGCGCTCGGCATCGAGGTGAAGACGGGAATTGCCGTCACTGGTGTGGCCGGCTTGCTGCGCGGGGCGTTGCCCGGACCGACCATCGGGCTGCGTGCCGACATGGATGCGCTGCCGGTCACCGAACAGGTCGACCTGCCGTTCAAATCCACGGTCACGGCCGAATATCGCGGCGACAAGGTCGGCGTCATGCATGCCTGCGGCCATGACACTCACGTCGCCATGATGCTGGGCATCGCCGAAGTGCTGGCCGGAATGCGCGACAAGTTGCGCGGCCAGGTATTGTTCATATTTCAACCCGCCGAAGAGGGTCCGCCGGAAGGCGAAACCGGCGGCGCCAGCCGCATGCTGGCGGAAGGCCTGTTCGACCTCGCGCGGCCCGAAGCCGTGTTCGGCATGCATGTGATCGCCTCTCTGCCCACCGGCGTGATCGGTTATCGCAGCGGACCGATGATGGCTGGCTCGGACTCCTTCACCATCAAGGTGAACGGCCGGCAGACGCACGGCGCCAGTCCCTGGGGCGGCATCGATCCGGTCGTTGCCGCCGCGCAGATCGTGACCGGGCTGCAGACCATCGTCAGCCGCCAGGTCGACATCACTGCCATTCCCAGCGTGATCAGCGTCGGCGCCATCAGGGGCGGCGTGCGTTACAACATCATTCCGGATGAGGTCGAGATGCTCGGCACCCTCCGCACCTTCGACAAGGGCGTGCGCGCGGACGTGCTTCAGCGCATGGATCGCACCGTGAAGAACATCGCCGCAGCCAGCGGCGCCAGCGCCACGTTCAGTATCCGCGACAATCCCAATCCGCCGGTCATCAACGATCCGGCCCTGACCCAGCAAGCGCTGCCGTCGCTGCAAAGGATCGTGGGCCAGGACAACGTGCGTGTCATCAGCTTGCAGACCACGTCCGAGGATTTCTCGTTCTACGGCGAGCGGGTGCCGTCGCTGTTCTTCTGGGTCGGGATCACGCCGCCGGACCGCGATCCGGCCACTGCGGCGTTCAATCACTCGCCGCTGTTCTATGTCGACGAGGCCGGCATGGCGGTGGGCACCCGGGCGATGCTGGAGGTAGCGACCGACTACCTGCAACGCGGCAGCGCCAAGTAACCGCGCCGATCGCCCAGACCGAGCGGCGCCGGACGGGCGATTGCCTACGGCGGAACCATTCGCTCACAGACTGGCAGGCGGCTGGTTCGGCTAAACATGACAACTTTGGGCGCGTATTTGGTCGGACACGCGAAGCTTCATCTTTTGCCCCGTCGCAGGGGTATCCTCACCGCTCCTCATGAGCACCGCCGCCCTGTTCCACCCGGCCGTCTCCGCCTGGTTCGACCGCACCTTCACGGTGCCCACGCCGGCGCAGGCCGATGCGTGGCCGGCGATCCGGTCGGGCCGGAACGTGCTGATCGCCGCACCGACCGGCTCGGGCAAGACGCTGGCGGCTTTTCTTGCCGCCATCGATGAGCTGGTTCGCGAAGGCGCGCAATGGGGTCTGCCGGACGAAACGCGCGTTCTGTACGTGTCTCCGCTCAA
>JBDHQY010000114.1:0-7069 GCA_039807315.1 Steroidobacter sp.
TTTTCACTGAGCTGCGACAGTTCGCCCAGGTTGGTGCGTCGCGCCGAGAGCAGCACCTGCCCGCGATCCTGCGCGAACGCACCGGCCGCCAGCGCGTTGGCATGGAACAGGCTCAACCCCAGCTCGTAGTAACGCGACTGCGGCGGCCGCACCGAGCGGGCATCGATGATGCCGCTCATGCGGTCACCGTAGTTGGCGGGAAAGCCGCCCGAGTAGACGTCCAGCCCGGCAATCAGGCGCGAGTCCAGCAGGCTGATGGGACTGAAGAAATTCTTGAGGTGAAACGGCTCGTACAGCCGCAGTCCGTCCAGCAGGATGGCGGTCTCGTTGGCCACGCCGCCGCGGATCGAGCCGACACCGGAAATGCCGTTGCTGGCCGCACCGGGCAGGCGCCGCACCACGCTCAGGGTTTCATCGCCCAGGCGTGGCAGATTCTTGACCTGTTCCTGATCCAGGAATTCGTGCGAGCTCGCCAGGTCGCCGGCCAGCGCGTAGCGGCTGGTCTGCACCACGACTTCCTCGACCTGACGCTGCGGCACGACTTGCGCGGACACCTGGCTTTCGACAGCCGTGGCGGCGGATTCGGCATTCTTGACGACTGCGAAAGTACGCGGCGCGACCTGCGACAACGTCAGGCCGTAAGGCGCCAGTATCTCTCTCGCCAGCTCGATACCGGCGCGCGCCCGCGGCTCGGCCGACACGACGATGCCGTCGGCGACCAGCTCGGTGTTGTAGACGAAGATCAGGCCCTGCGCCCGCAGCCCATCGAGAACTGCACCGACCCGTTGACCGATGAAACCGGCCGCGGCGGCTTCGCTCGCCATCCATAGCCAGCCGATGGCCCAGCAAGCCGCGCACAGGCGTGTTCGCAGATTGCCGAGGCAGACTGGGCGATGGATCAAGAGCGGTCCTGGGCAAGATCGGGCTGCGGCGCGCAACGCGCGGGCCGCATGTTAAGGCGCCCTCATTTACTCGTCACCTGCGCACTGAACTTGCCCTGGCGCAGGTAGTGGTGACGGTGCATCTTGCCGGGCGGGTGGATGCCGCCCCCGCCTGCGCGGGAAAGATGAAATCAGCGCTCGGTCAATCAAGATCACGGTCAGACACCGCGACGCCCGTATCCGGCAGCCACAAGCGACGTTTGAACGCGAAGGCGTACACGCTCAGCGGAATCAGCCAAGCCAGCATGGCGCTCCACACATCGTGCGACAGCAAGTGCGCTCCACGCGACTGCTGTGCCAGCCCGAATACCAGTCCGACAGATATCCCACACGCAAGACCGGCGCGCGCCCAGTGCCGGCTGCGCTCTCGAAATACGAAATACAGCGCCAGCAGCGCGTAACCCGAACTTGCATGCGCCGCAGGAAAACACTGTCCTGGCGCGAGGTGCTCCGGCCGATGCGCAAACAAGTGCACGTAGGGAAACCGGCCGCCGAAAGGCTGCAGATCCCAGGCGCAGTGGACATTGGTCAGGGATTTGAGCAGTCCGACGATACCCACGGCGAGAACCACCGAGATGGCGAAATACGCTGCCGGCCGGCGCCAGCGCAGGCGGCGTCCGTGGATGAATGTGCCCGCCCAGATCAGCAGTGCCGCCAGAACCATCGTCCGCACCAGCCAGCGGCCGCCGACGTGCACGAATTCGTTGACCCACCAGCTGTCCGCACCGCGCCAGCGATGCGCGACCGAGTCGAAAAAAATCCAGCGCGCCACGTCGATATCCGCGTTCGTGGTCGCCAGGATGGCCGCTGCAAACACGAACAGCAGCAACGGAACCCGCAACGAGTCCCACCAGAACTGCAGTCCCGACTCGCGACCCGCGGCGACGCCGTGGCTACCGGCTACCGGCGCAGCGATGAATGGCGACGCCGACACAGCGGCTTCGACCAGCGCCGCCTGCCGGGACGATGAGTATTCCATGGCACCCGCTACGTCGCCGGAATCGACGCGGGCGCCGTTGAATGAATGACGGTCATGAGCCACCCCCGGACGAATTTGCTCGCACTCGAGCGGAATGTTCGAGAGCGCATCCGCCGGTTGGACGCTGCCGGCGCGCAAGAACAATCGCGCCGACAGCGAGTCGGTGGCCCACGTCGGGAAATCGTCCAGGAAAGCACCGCAGCAGAGACATCGCAGCGAACTCGCCAGCGGCGACTACAGCCGGATCCGGATCGCAGCCGCCGTCTCCGAGTATCTCAGCGGCGTGGTTGCCAGCACCGCCGCCAACGCCTGCTCGGGGGCAAGGTCGTCGACCGAGCCGCGCAGGATCAATTGCTCGGCGCGAGTCTGTGCCTCGGGACTGTCATAAACGAGCTCCTTGCCTGTTTCGCGCGCGATCCAGTTCAGGAAGCTCGCCAGCGGCTGCCGATCGATGGCGAACATCGGCGCCATGCGCGTCGCCCATTGCCAGCTCATGTCGTGTGGCGAGAGCGCCGTGCGGCTGATGGCGCCTTCGCGCGGGATCACGAGCTGCTCACCGGCAACTCCGCTGTGGGTGCCGCCGGCGCTCACGATCTCGACCCGCCCCTCTCTGACGCCGACCTCGATGCTGTCGCGCCCGGTACGAACTTGGTATTGCGTACCCAGGTGATGCACCGAGCCGTAGGCCGTTTCGATCACCAGCGGCGCCGCCGGAACCTGCGGCTCGGCATCCACGTAGACGCCACCGTGGTCCAGCACGATCCGGCTGCGTGCGGCCAGTTGCACCAGCGAGCCGACATCGATACGAACCGAGACACCCTTGCCCAGCTCCAGCGCGGCGCGCGTGCCACCGTCGGTGCGCAGCACATCGCCGTTGGACAGATTCTCGCCGACGCTCACCGTGCGCCACTCGCCGTTGCCACCGTGATCCACCTGCAGCGGGCCGTCGATCCGCGTCACCGCGGCAACCTGTACCGCCGGTGCGGCCGTGAATTTCAGACTGAAAGCCACCGCGAGAGCCGCGACGGCAATGCTCGCAGCAACGCCGTAGGCCAGCTTGCGATTACGTCGCCGGCGCTCATCGACCAGTATTCGCCATTCCGCGTGCACGGCCTGGCGGACTTCGTTCATCACCTCCGGCGTCGGCAGATCGCGGGCGCCGACCTCGCGCAGCAGGTGACCGATGGTCTCGTCGCTCACGCTGTCGTCGCCGGGGTCATGCGGTTGCTTGCTCATGGCATGGGCCCCTCACTCGCCGCCACGCATGGCGGCAAGCACGTCGTTCGCGGTAGAGCCGAAGACCGTCTCGAGCGCCTCGCGAAACGCGGTGCGCGCCCGCGCCAGCAGCGATTGCGCCGCAGCGTGACCCACTCCCAGCAACTCGCCGATTTCCTGCACCGAGCGCCCCTCGATGTACTTCCACTCCAGCACGTCCCCATAGCGCGACGGCAGACGGTCCAGCACCGTCTGCACCAGACGGCGGGTCTCGGCATTGCTGTACTTGTGCATGGGCTCGTCTTCCCGAGGCGCCTCGACGGATTCCAGCGCAGCGCGTATCTCCGGGCTGTCATCGAGCAATACCATACGCTGCGAATCGCGCCGCCGGGCACGCAGATGGTCGACGATCTGATGCCGGCAGATCTGGCAGATCCAGCTGAACAACGCCGCTTCGCCACGATAGCCGCGCAGGTTGCGGATCGCCTTCACCAACGTGGCCTGCACCACTTCCCTGCCCGCTTCGGCGTCGCCGCCCAGACGCGGCAGAGCAAACCGATAGACGCGCGGAAAATAGATGTCGAAGAACGTGCCGAAGGCGCGCTCCTCGCCAGCCAGCATCGCTCGCAGCAGCGCTTGTTCGTTCTCCAAGTCGGGATCCACGCTCAAATTCCATTCACCTGCGTTGGACGCCGGTGAGCCGCGCAATCAATCGCCTGCCGCCACGACGGCCATGCTCCGCAGCATCTTGGGATGGATCCCGGGCAACGGCAATGCGTTGTGAGAGGACATCGGCACGGCGCGCCCGGTGCGGCCCGAGGAGCTGCAACTGCCTGAAAGACAACGCCCATCACGCTGGCGCGAGCGGCGCCGCAAGACGCTCGAGGCATGAATTCTTTGTAAGAAACTGGAAACCGCGCCGCGGCGGACCAAACTTTCACGGCGTACCGACGTCTGAAAATCCAGTTTCGTTTCACTACCTCGCGGAGTGCTTATGGTTGCGCATTGGACTCGTGTCACGGTTTCGATGCTGGCGGTTGGATTCTCCATGACTGCCTGCTCGCATGATCAGACGGTTGCGACAGCCGCCAACAATGTCGCCGCGGCGCCGCAGGCATCTGCTGCGGCACCGATGAACCTGGGGGCTTCGCTGCCCGACTTCACCGCGCTGGTGGAGCGCTACGGACCCGCCGTGGTCAACGTCACCGTGGTGGAGAAAAGCGAACCGGTCAGCTCGCGCGGCGTGCCGCAGGGCATGTCGCCCAACGACCCGTTCTATGAATTCTTCCGCCGCTTCGGCGGTGGCGCGATGCCGCGCAATCCCACGCCGTCGCGTGGCGAAGGCTCCGGCTTCATCGTCAGTCCCGACGGCTACATCCTTACCAACGCGCACGTCGTGAACGGCGCCTCGACGGTCACGGTCAAGACCACCGACCGCCGCGAATACAACGCCAAGGTGATCGGCGTGGACGAGCGCACCGATGTGGCCGTGATCAAGATCGAGGCCAAGAACCTGCCCACCGTGCACCTCGGCGATGCCTCCAAGCTCAAGCCCGGTGAATGGGTCATCGCCATCGGCTCGCCGTTCGGCTTCGAGAACAGCGTGACCGCCGGCGTGGTCAGCGCCACCTCGCGCTCGATGCCGGGCGAAGGCAACTACACGCCCTTCATCCAGACCGACGTGGCGGTCAACCCCGGCAACTCCGGCGGCCCGCTGTTCAATCTCAAGGGCGAGGTGGTCGGCATCAACTCGCAGATCTACAGCCGCACCGGCGGCTACATGGGCCTGTCGTTCGCGGTACCGATCGACGTCGCCAGCAACGTGAAGGAACAGCTGATCGCCAACGGCAAGGTCACCCGCAGCCGCATCGGCGTCTCCATCCAGGACGTCAACGCGCAACTGGCCGATTCCTTCGGCCTGGATCGCCCGCATGGCGCGCTGGTCGGCATGGTCGAGGCGGGCAGCCCGGGCGAAAAGGCGGGACTGAAGCCCGGCGACGTCATCCTCAAGGTGGACGGCCAGGAGATCGAGACCTCCTCGCAGCTGCCCGGCATCATCGCCAACACCAAGCCCGGCAGCGAAGTGCAGCTGCAGGTGTGGCGCGATCACGCGACCAAGCAGCTCACCGCGCGCACGGAGGAGATCCAGGAACAGGGTCAGAAAGTCGCCGCGCGCGACGGCAGCAAGGGCGACGCCGCCAGCAAACTCGGTCTCGCGGTGCGGCCGCTCGATCAACAGGAGAAGCGCGCGGCGGATACCGAAGGCTCGCTCCTGGTGGAGGACGTGCAAGGCCCGGCGGCCGAGGCGGGCGTACAGGCCGGCGACATCATCCTCGGCGTCAACGGCACGCGGGTGAAGTCGGTCAAGGAGCTGCAGAACGCGGCAAACAAGGGCGGCAAGGTGGTGGCGCTGCTGATCGAGCGCGACAATGCACAGATCTTCGTGCCCATCCAGGTCGGCTAGACCCGCGGCCGCTTCGACTGCATCCTGCCTTCGTCCGCCGCCAAGGCGGACGAAGGCACAACCGTAGAGAAGAAAGCATTGCAATGCGCCTACTCCTGATCGAAGACGACCTGCAGGCGGCGGAATACCTGGTCAAGGGCCTGTGCGAGAACGGCTACACGCTGGATCACAGCGCCGACGGCCGCGACGGCCTGATCAAGGCCACCCAGCAGCGCTACGACGTCATCATTGCCGACCGGCAGCTGCCGTGGCTGGACGGACTGTCGATCATCGGCGCGCTGCGCCAGAAGGGCGATCACACCCCGGTGCTGATCCTGTCGGCGCTCGGCACGGTCGACGATCGGGTGCACGGCCTGAAGGCCGGCGGCGACGACTACCTGACCAAGCCGTTCGCATTCTCCGAGCTGCTGGCGCGCATCGAGGCGCTGAGCCGCCGCAGCTCGGCTTCGGGAAGCGAGGTCACGCGCCTGCAACTGGCGGACCTGGAGATCGATCTGCTGGCACGGCGCGTGACGCGCGCCGGCAAGAACATCGATCTCACCTCCAAGGAATTTCAGCTGCTGGAATACCTGATGCGCCGGCCCGGCCAGATCGTCACGCGCACCATGCTGCTGGAAGGCGTCTGGAATCTGCACTTCGATCCGCAGACCAATATCATCGACGTGCACATGAGCCGGCTGCGCAATGCCATCGACAAGGGTTACTCGCGGCCGCTGATTCACACCGTGCGGGGCGCAGGTTATGTTCTGAGGGATGAGCAGTAAAGAATTCCGGCTGTCCACCGCCAGGCTGACGACGCTGTACGTGGCGATCTTCGCGGCCGGCATCACCATTCTGCTCACCAGCGTCTACGTCCTCACCTCCCGGGTCCTGGATCGCGAGGTCGATGCGGTCATCCAGGCCGAAGTGAACGGGCTGGTCGACGGCTACGCGCAGGGCGGTCTGCTGCAGCTGATCGAGACGCTGCACGGTCGCGCCGACAGCTGGGGTCGCTCCGGCGCCGTGTACCTGATGGTCGACGCCAGCGGCCGGCGCATCGCCGGCAACATCGCCCGCTGGCCCAGCGCCATCCACAGCGGCGACAAATGGATCGAATTCGAGATCGACGCCAGCGAGGCTGGCGGCGTGGTGGCACATCCGGTGCGCGCGCAGCTGTTCCGGCTGCCCGGCGGCCGGCAGCTGCTGGTCGGCACCGATATCCTGGAGCGCCAGCGACTGGCCTCCAGCCTGCGCTCGGCGATGCTCTGGGGCACTGCTCTGTGTCTGACACTGGCGATTCTCGTCAGCTATTTCTACAGCCAGCGCGTCCGACGCCGCATCACCGCAGTCGCCAGCACCTGCGAAACCATCATGGGCGGCGAACTGTCGCGGCGGCTCGCCATCGAGGGCTCGCACGACGAGTTCGACGAGCTGTCGGCCACCGTGAACCGGATGCTCGACCGCATCGAGCAGCAAACGGATCTGTTGCGC
>JBDHQY010000115.1:0-7039 GCA_039807315.1 Steroidobacter sp.
CATCCGTGTATTGCCCACCGCCGTGCTGTCGACCATCGGCGCCTCGCTCCTGGTGGCGCTCACCATCATCCCGTTCCTGGCCAGCCGGATTCTGCAGGAACGCGAAGATCCGCACGGCAATCGCCTGCTGCAATGGGTGACGCGCGGCATTCACCGTTTCTACCAGCCGCTGCTGCATCGCGCCCTGGCGCGACCCCACCTGACGGTGTGGGGATCGCTGGCTGCCTGCATCGCAGCCATCGCCGCTCTCGGCGCACTGATCGGCTTCAGCCTGTTCCCCAAGGCCGATACGCCGAATTTCATCGTCACCGTGCAAACGCCCGACGGCAGCAGCCTGGCGGAGACGGATCGAGCACTGCGCTTCGTCGAGGGCAAGCTGAGTGCCATGCCCGAGGTGACCTCGTACTTCAGCAACCTGGGCCACGGCAATCCCAAGATCTATTACAACCAGTTCCCGCCCGAGAGCGAGATCAACTATGGCGACGTGTTCGTGAAACTCGACAGCTACGACACCCGCGAGACGCCACGACTGCTGGATCGTCTGCGGGCGCAGCTGCAGAACTATCCGAATGCCCGCATCCATGTGAAGGAATTCCAGAACGGCCCGCCGATCACCGCGCCGGTGGCAATCCGCGTCGTCGGCTCCGACCTGGATGAGCTGCGCCGGCTGTCGCTGCAGGTGGAGAAAGTGATCAAGGAAACGCCGGGCACCCGCGACGTCGTCAATCCGATGCGCTTCACCCGCACCAATCTCAAGCTGGACATCGATCCACAGAAAGCCGCGCTGCTGGGCGTACCGACGGTCGAGCTCGATCGCGCCGTGCGCCTGAGCGTGTCCGGCATCTCCGCCGGCCGGTTCAAGGACAGCGACGGCGAGCAGTACGACATCATGGTGCGTACGCCGATGAGCGCGCGGCCGGACATCGGCGCGCTCGATCAGGTGCGGGTACCGACGCTCAGCGGTGAAACGCTGCCGCTGAGCCAGCTCGCGCGGGTCGAGTTCTCTTCTGCGCCGACCGGCATCGATCGCTACAATCGCACCCGCTCGGTCACCCTCGACGCCGAGGTGCAAAGCGGCTTCAACACCGACCGGGTCACCAAGGACCTGCTGCAGCGGCTCGACCGGATGGAGTGGCCGCGGGGTTACTCCTACGTGCCCGGCGGCGAGCTGGAGAGCCGCGCCGAAAGCTTCGGCGGCTTGCAGGCTGCCAGCATCGTCGCCCTGCTCGGCATCGTCGCCATCCTGGTGCTGGAATTCGGCAGCTTCAAGAGCACGCTGATCGTGCTGAGCGTGGTGCCCTTCGGCATCGCCGGCGGCATTTTGATGCTGGCGCTGACCGGCAACGACATCTCGTTCACCGCCATGATCGGCTTCATCGCGCTGATCGGCATCGAGACCAAGAACTCGATCCTGCTGGTGGATTTCACCAATCAGCTGCGGCTGCAGGGCCTGCCGCTGGACGCAGCCATCGAACGTGCCGGCGAGATCCGCTTCCTGCCGATCCTGCTCACCAGCGCCACCGCCATCGGCGGGCTGCTGCCGCTGGCAGCGCAGAACGCCGGCATGTATTCGCCGCTGGCGTGGGTCCTGATCGGCGGACTGATCTCTTCGACGCTGATCGCGCGCATCGTCACGCCGGTCATGTACAAGCTGATTCCGCCCAGCGTGATTGCGCAGCCGCAGGCGGCATCCAGCACCCTGGCCATTGCGACTTCTCCCACCACGCCCTGAGGGAGACTCGAACTCGACCGGCATCGCCTACGTCGCTCGCGGCCACTGGAGTTACACTGCGCGACTCTTGACGCCGCATGCCGGAGGGCAACCGTGAAGCTCGAGACTCTTTCGATTCGGGTCGGACGCGAGGTGGAGCCCGCCAGCGGCGATGTCGTGCCGGCGATCCACATGAGCACCACGTTCGAGCGGGACATCGACGGTGCCTTCTCGCGTGGCTATTCCTACAGCCGCACCCGCAATCCCGGCCGGCGCGATCTGGAGAAATGCATCGCGGCGCTGGAAGGCGGCGACCAGGCCATCGCCTACGCGTCGGGATCGGCGGCTTCGATGGCTGTATTCAGTCTGCTGCAGCCGGGCGATCACGTGGTGGCACCGGTCGAGTCGTATCACGGCACGGCCAAGCAGCTGCGAGCGCTCCTCGCGCCGATGGGCGTGCAGCTCAGCTTCGTCGACATGACCAGGATCGACGCGGTCCGCACGGCGCTCACCGGCCGGACCCGGCTGGTGTGGATCGAAACGCCCTCCAATCCGATGCTCAACATCAGCGACATCGAGACCATCGCGGAACTGGCGCACGGCCGTGGCGCCCTCGTGTGTTGCGACAACACGTTCGCAACGCCGATCTGGCAACGACCCTTCGATCTGGGCGCGGACCTGGTGATGCATTCGAGCACCAAGTATTTCGGCGGCCACAGCGACGTCATGGGCGGCGCCGTCGTCACCCGTGACGACGCCGGCCTGGCGGACAAGCTGCGCGACTACCAGGATACGGCCGGCGGCGTGCCCTCGCCGTTCGATTGCTGGCTGATTCGCCGCAGCCTCACGACACTTTCCTGCCGTGTGCGCGCGCAGACCGAAAACGCGGCGCGTATCGCCGAGTTCCTGAGCAAGGACAAGCGCGTCGAGCGCGTATTCTACCCGGGCCTGGAATCCCATCGAGGCCACGAACTGGCGCGCAAACAGATGAAAGGCGGGTTCGGCGCCATGCTGTCGTTCTGCGTTCATGGCGGACGCGACGAGGCGTTCGCCGTGGCCGGCCGGCTGCGCTTGTTCGTTCGCGCGACCAGTCTGGGCGGAGTGGAGTCGCTGATCGAGCATCGGGCTTCGATAGAAGGCCCGCACTCCGTCACGCCGCAGAATCTGCTGCGCGTATCGGTCGGACTGGAGCACGCGGGCGATTTGATCGGCGATCTGGATCAGGCGCTGGACGGCTGAGGCGGCCATGCAGCTCGATGCCTACTTTTCACGCATCGGTTATAGCGGAGCACGCACCGCAACACTGGAAGTGTTGCGCGCCATCGTGGCCCGACATGTCCAAGCCATCCCATTCGAGAACCTGAATCCGTTCACGCAGCTGCCGGTGCGGCTCGATCTGCAATCGCTCGAAAACAAGCTGATTCACCAGCGACGCGGCGGTTACTGCTTCGAGCAGAACATGCTGCTGTGGAGTGTGTTGCAGCAGCTGGGCTTCGCTGTCGACGGGCTGGCCGCGCGCGTCAGCTGGAATACACCGCCCGATACGACACTGCCTCGAACCCACATGCCGCTGCATGTGCGGCTGGATGGCGAAAGTCACATCGTCGATGTGGCGTTCGGCGGAATGACGCCGACCGGCGTGCTGCGCCTGGCTTCGGACATCGAGCAGCCGACGCCGCACGAGCCGTTCCGATTCCTGCAGGACGGCACCCTGTTCACGATGCAGGCCAGGGTCCGCGAGCAGTGGCGGCCCTTGTATGCTTTCAATCTGCAACCGCAACTGCCGGTCGACTACGAGCCGGTCAACTGGTACCTGTCGACACACCCGCAGTCGCGCTTCGTCGTCAACTTGATCGTGGCGCGCTGCGATGAAGATCGACGCCACGCGCTCTTCAATAGAGAGCTCGCCGTACATCCGCTGCACGGCGAATCGCAGCGACGGATGCTGGAAAGCCCCGACGAGTTGCGTCAGGTGCTGAGCGATGTATTTCTGATAGACCTGCGACGGATTCCGCAGCTGGATGCTGCACTGGCTCGGCTGTTCGAAGCGCCGTAGGAACCTCAGCGCGGATGCTCACGCCTGGTACTGCCGGTCGCCGATGCACGGCGCCATCGACTCGAAGCAGCGTTCCGGGCCGCCTCGTTCGATAGGCGTCGGGCGCTCACTTCTGCGTCGGACGCCCCTTCTCCAGCCATTTGTTCATGTCGCCATCGAGATGCAGCAGACGCTTGAAGCCATTCTCCTTGAGCCTCGCCGCCGCTCTTTCGGCGCGTACACCGACGGTGCAGTAGACGACGACATCCTTGTCGGCAGCCGATGGCAGTTCGGCGATGCGCGCCGGCAGGTGCGTATAGGGAATATTGACCGCTCCCGGTACGTGTCCCTGCGCGAACTCTTCGGGCGTGCGAACGTCGAGCACGATCAGCGACGCATCCTTGGCGTCGAGCCGCTTCAGCAAGGCTTCCTGACCGATGACCGCCGTCTCGGCGGCGTTCGCGGTACCGGCGAGCAGGCACGCCGCCGCAAGCAAAGCGCGCCACAACATCAGTGCTTACCCGGCTCGAGCTTCACGCCGCGGCGCTCGAACGTGATGTAGGACAGCAGCGCGATCATCTTCGGATCGTCCGCGGCCAGCGCATCGCCTTCCAGCGGATTGCGCAGACACCAGTTCACCATCTCCCACAGACTGGCCACCTTGCCGAGCTGCTTCTGGAACTTGGGATAGGTCTCGGGGTGCGTGTTGGCAGCGTTCGGATGGCACTGCGCACAGGCCACGCCGTTCTTGCCGAGCTTGCCGTCGGTCCACAGGCCGCGACCTTGTTTCACCACGCCGTCGAACTGCGACTGCCAGTTCTCCAGATCGGCCTGGCTGAACTCGTCCGCCACGGCGGCGCCGGACGCGAATCCGACACTCAGCATCAGCACGCAGATGGCACGCGGAAATTTCATGCGAGTCCCCTTCAATCAATAGTGTGTCTGCGGCTCTATACGCTGGTCGGCCGCCTGGTAGGCGGTATCCTGCGGCTGGCCCGACTGCGGATCGAACACGACGCGACGCGCCGTATTGTTGTACAGATTGAAATTGACCGCGGCGCGGCCGGAGTTGACATCGATGAACTGCCAGCCGGTCGCGTCGCGCTCGAAGAACGGGTCGGCGCGGTTCATCTGCACGGTCAGTTTCGGCAGCAGCTGCTGCGCCTGCGCATAGCTCTGCGGATACGGCCACGGCCAGGAGGTTGCCATGGCCGAGGTGAAGGCGATGTTGCCGATCTGGTTGTACTGGATCTGGTGCACGTGCCCGTAGAACACCGTGACCTTGTCGAACGGCGCCAGCAGCGCCTGCACCTGCTCGGCGTCCTCGGTCCAGAAATTCCAGCCCTTGTAGATCTTCTGCAGCGGCGAGTGCGAGAACACCACGATGGGCGTGCTCTTCTTCACCTTCGCCAGATCCTTGGCCAGCCAGGCGCGCTGCTTGTCGCCCACCATGAACGGCGAGCCGTTCGGATTGTCCAGGCCGGCCATCTCCACCATGCGCTGCTCGGCGCTGGGCCAGCGATTGAAGGTCCAGTCGTCGTAGGTGAGGATGCTGTTGAGCACGATGAAGTGCACACCCTTGTGATCGAAGCTGTAGTACTGCGGACCGAACAGCTTCGACCAGTACGCGCCCAGGTCGAGGTAATAGTCGTGCTCACCCATCACGTGGTAGACCTTGCCACGCAGCTTGGACAGCATCTCGGCACCGTGATCCAGCTCGGGCTTGTTGCCCATCTGCGCCAGATCGCCGCCGAACATGATGAAATCGGGCCGCGGCGTCAGCAGATTGGTCTCGGCCACCGCGCGAATCAGGCCGCGATCCCAGTTGCGCACGAACTGAGTGCCCTTGATGTGCTGGATGTGCGAGTCGGAGATGTACGCGAAGGTGAAGCTGTCTTCGGCCTTGGCGAACGCCAGCTCGACCAGCGTCAGCGGCAGCGCGCTGGCGCTCAGGCCCAGCGCGGCGTTCTTGATGAAATTGCGTCTACCCAAAGTCTCGCTCATGGCTGCGCGCCTCCCATTCTTGCCGGCGTACTCGATGCCGCTGACGCGGTGCTGACGTTGCAGGAGGCCGGATTCAGCGAAGCCTGCTTGTGCGCGGCGAACTGCGGGCTGGTGAGCGTCTCCAGGAAAGCCACCAGGTCGGTCATCTCCTGATCGCTGAGATTCAGCGGGCGGATGCCGCCGCTCAGGAAATCGTTCACCGGATCGGCCTTGTTGGTGATGCCGCCGTTGTTGTAGTGCTCGACCACGTCGCGCAGCGTCTTCAAGCTGCCGTCGTGCATGAACGGCGCGGTCATCGCGACGTTGCGCAAAGTCGAAGTCTTGAACGAGCCCAATTCGTCCAGCATATCGGTGACGGCGAAGCGGCCGAGCTCGGAGGCTTTCGGATTCGTCAGCACTGCCTTGTCGACATCCACGCCCTCGGCCTTGGCCTTGAGGAAGGCCGGCGCGAGCGTGCCGATGTCGGCCTGGATGCGGTTGACGCCGACGCCGATGTTGTGGAAGCGGTTGTCGGTGAACAGCGCATGGTCCTGCTCGATGGTGTGGCAGGAAACGCAACGTCCTTTGTTGATGAACACGTCGAAGCCGCGCTTGGCCTGCTCGCTGATCGCATTCTGCTGCTTGCCGAAGTACCACTGATCGAACGGCGAATCGCCGCTGATGAGAGTGCGCTCGAAGCTGGCGATCGCCTGCTGCACCTCACGCATGGTGACCTGCAGCGGCTCCTTGTTGAACGCCTTGCGGAAAGCAGCGATGTATTCCGGATCGGTGCGCACGATCGCCAGCACCGGATCGTGATTCGCCAACCCCATCTCCACCGGATTGATGATGGGATGCTGTGCCTGATCTTCCAGGTCGGGCGAGCGGCCGTCCCAGAAGAATTTGGTGAAATAGGCGGAGTTGATGACTGTCGGCGCGTTGCGCGTACCGGTCAGCTTGTTGATGCCTTCGGAAGTGACCAGCGGGCTGTCCGTGAAGGCCTTCTGCGGATCGTGGCAGGTGGCGCAACTCACATCGCCGGTACTGCTGAAACGCGTGTCGTTGAACAGCTTGTCGCCAAGCTGGATCTTCTCAGGCGTCTGTGGGTTGTCGGCAGGAATGGGCAGCGGCGGCAAGCCCAACGGCTGCGCCATGGCGATACCCGAAAACAAACTTGCGCACGCCACCGCAAGCACGGTGTGAATCGATGGTCCCATGCTTCGTCCCCCTGGCCTCTCGCTTGTTGACCGCGACGCGATGACGGAATCCATTTGATTTCAAATGCATTTCCGTCTGCAGGCGACGAGAGA
>JBDHQY010000116.1:0-7028 GCA_039807315.1 Steroidobacter sp.
GCAAGCGGCGCTCGAAATGATGCTCAGCGGCAAGCACGTCGACGCCAAGTTCGCGCTGTCGAACGGAATCGTCGACGAGCTGGCGCCGGAAGGCGAACTGAAGAGCGCGGCCGTGGCCTATGCCAAGCGGGTGGTCGCCGAGCAGCGGCCGCTGAAGAAAGTGCGCGACCTGAACGACAAAGTCGCTGCCGCACGCGGCAAGTCGTCGCTTTTCGATGAAGCGCGCAAGGCCAACGCGCGCAAGTTCCGCGGCTACATCGCTCCCGAATACATCATCCGCTGCGTCGAAGCCGCGGTGAACCTGCCGTTCGAAGAAGGCATCGCGTTCGAACGCAAGCTGTTCAACGAGCTGATGCAGGGCGCGCAGTCCGCGGCGCAGCGCTACGTGTTCTTCTCCGAGCGTCAGGTGTGGAAGATTCCGGATCTCGCCGACGACACGCCGATCGTGCCGATCAAGAAAGTGGGCGTGGTCGGCGCCGGCACCATGGGCGGCGGCATTGCCATGAATTTCGCCAACGTCGGCATCCCGGTGACCATCGTCGAGACCAAGCAGGAAGCGCTGGAGCGCGGCCTGGGCGTGATCCGCAAGAACTACGAACGCAGCACCAAGAGCGGCAAGCTCACGCTGGCGGACGTGGACAAGCGCATGGCGCTGCTCAAGGGCACGCTGGATCTGCAAGAGCTGGCCGACTGCGACCTAGTGATCGAAGCCGTGTTCGAGAACCTGGACGTGAAGCAGGACGTGTTCGCCAAGCTCGACCGCATCGTCAAGCCCGGCGCGCTCCTGGCGAGCAACACGTCCTATCTCGATCTCAACCAGATCGCCGCCGCCACGCAGCGGCCCGAGTCCGTCATCGGCCTGCACTTCTTCTCGCCGGCCAACGTGATGCGCCTGCTGGAAGTGGTGCGCGGCGCCAAGACTTCGAAGTCCGCCATCGCCACCGCGATGCAACTGGCGAAGAAGATCGGCAAGATCGCGGCGCTGGTGGGCGTGTGCCCCGGCTTCGTCGGCAACCGCATCCTGTTCGCGCGCCAAAGCCAAGCCAATGCGATGCTGCTGGAAGGCGCCCTGCCCTGGGACATCGACCGCGTGATCTACGACTTCGGCCTGCCGATGGGTCCGTTCGCCATGTCGGACCTGGCGGGCCTGGACCTGGGTTGGGTGAAGGAGAAATCCAGCAGCTCCACCATCCGCGAAGTGCTGTGCGAGCACGACCGCCGCGGCCAGAAGACCGGCGCCGGCTTCTACGACTACGACGAGCAGCGCAACGCCAGGCCGTCCCCGGTGACGGAGCAGATCGTCAGGGACTTCGCCGCCAGAAGCGGCAATCCACAGCGCAAGATCTCCGACGAGGAGATCCTGGAGCGCTGCATCTACGCGCAGATCAACGAGGGCGCGAAGATCCTCGAGGAAGGCATCGCCATCCGTCCCTCCGACATCGACATCGTGTGGATCAACGGCTACGGTTGGCCGGCCTATCGCGGCGGCCCGATGTTCTATGCGGACACGGTGGGGCTGAAGAACGTGGTGGCCAAGCTGCAGGAATACGGACCGAAGCTCGGCAAGGATTTCACGATCTCTCCGCTCCTGGAGAAACTGGCGGCCGAGGGCAAGCGTTTCCAGGACCTGAAGTGAGGACTCGACATGCGTGAGGCAGTCATCGTCGCCACGGCGCGCACGCCGATCGGCAAGGCGTATCGCGGCGCATTCAACAATACGCAAGGTCAGGAACTGGCCGGCCACGCGATCGCCCAGGCGGTCAAGCGCGCGGGAGTCGATCTGGCCGAGATCGACGATGTCATCCTGGGCTGCGCCCTGCAGCAGGGCTCGACCGGCGGCAACGTGGCGCGGCAGGCGCTGCTGCGCGCCGGACTGCCGGTCACGGTTCCCGGCATGAGCATCGACCGCCAGTGCTCTTCGGGGCTGATGGCCATCGCCACCGCGGCCAAGCAGATCGTGCAGGACGGCATGCAGGTCGCGCTCGGCGGCGGTGTCGAGTCCATCTCGCTGGTGCAGAACGACAAGATGAACCGCTTCCGCGCCGCCGATCCCTGGCTGGTGCAGAACCTGCCGCAGATCTACATGAGCATGATCGAGACCGCGGAAGTGGTGGCCGAGCGCTACGGCATCAGCCGCGAGGCGCAGGACGAGTACGCCTTGCAATCGCAGCAACGCACGGCGCAGGCGCAGGCCGAGGGCCGTTACGACGCGGAGATCGCACCGCTGCCTGCGATCATGACGGTCACCGACAAGCAGACCGGCGCGACCTCGGAAAAAGCCGTCACGCTCAAACTCGACGAAGGCAATCGCCCCCAGACCACGCTGGCCGACCTGCAGGCGCTCAAGCCGGTGTTCAAGGACGGCCAGCGCATCAAGGAAGGCCGCTGCATCACTGCGGGCAACGCCTCGCAGCTCTCGGACGGCGCGGCCGCCCTGGTGCTGATGGAAGCCAAGGAAGCGCAGAAGCGCGGCCTGCAACCGTTGGGCGCATACCGCGGCATGGCAGTGGCGGGCTGCGATCCCGACGAGATGGGCATCGGCCCGGTGTTCGCGATTCCCAAGCTGCTGCAGAAGCAGGGCCTGACCATGGACGACATCGGCCTGTGGGAGCTCAATGAAGCCTTCGCCAGCCAGGTGCTGTACATCCGCGACCGGCTCGGCATCCCCAACGACAAGCTGAACGTCTCCGGCGGCGCGATCTCCATCGGCCATCCCTACGGCATGTCGGGTGCGCGCATGACCGGGCATCTGCTCATCGAGGGCAAGCGCCGCGGCGTGAAATACGGCGTCGTCACGATGTGCGTCGGCGGCGGTATGGGCGCAGCGGGGCTGTTCGAGATCTTCTGAGCGCGTTGCTCGAAGGGCGAGGCGCAACTCTCGCCCTGCAGCGCGCGCCGGAATCATTCCGGGCCGTCCGCTGCGGGAAACTGCAGTCGGAGCACTGCAATGCCCGCCACGGGAACCTGCAGAACAGACCACTGCGATGCAGATGCCGCGCTGGCATACCCCAAGAATCGGATTGAAACCTCCGCGCTGGTGTGCAAAGGCCGCCGCGGCCGCTACACTGCGCGGCCGGCGGCAGCTGTGCCGCCTTTCTTTTCAGCATCTGTACTGGCGAGACCATGGCGACGGCAAGCGAACGAATCGAGCACATCTACAATCAGGTCATCCAGCGCAATCCGGGCGAGACCGAGTTCCACCAGGCCGTGCGCGAGGTCCTCGAAACCCTGGGGCCGGTGCTGGAGAAACATCCGGAATACGCCGAGCACAAGATCATCGAGCGCATCTGCGAGCCGGAGCGCCAGATCATCTTTCGCGTGCCGTGGCAAGACGACCAGGGCGAGGTCCAGATCAACCGCGGCTTCCGCGTCGGCTTCAACAGCGCGCTGGGACCGTACAAGGGCGGGCTGCGCTTCCACCCTTCCGTGTACCTGGGAATCATCAAATTCCTCGGCTTCGAGCAGATCTTCAAGAACGCGCTCACCGGCCTGCCCATCGGCGGTGCCAAGGGCGGCGCGGACTTCGACCCGAAAGGCAAGTCCGACAGCGAGATCATGCGTTTCTGCCAGAGCTTCATGACCACGCTGTGCCACTACCTGGGCGAATTCACCGACGTGCCGGCCGGCGACATCGGCGTGGGCGCGCGCGAGATCGGTTATCTGTTCGGCCAGTACAAGCGCATCACCAACCGCTACGAGTCGGGCGTGCTCACCGGCAAGAGCCCGGAATGGGGCGGCGCGCTGGTGCGGCGCGAAGCCACCGGTTACGGCACCGTCTACTTCGTCGATGAGATGCTGAAGGCGCGCGGCGATATGCTCGAAGGCAAGCTCTGCACCGTGTCCGGCTCCGGCAACGTCGCCATCTACGCCATCGAGAAGCTGCAAGCGCTGGGCGCCCAGGTGGTGGCCTGCTCCGATTCCAACGGCGTCATCCACGACCCGCATGGCATCGACCTGGAGCTGCTCAAGCAGCTGAAAGAAGTGGAACGTCGCCGCATCCGCGATTACATCGAGCAGCGCCCGGGCGCCCACTATCACGAGAACGGCCGCATCTGGGACATCCCGTGCCAGGTCGCCCTGCCCTGCGCTACGCAGAACGAGCTCGACGAGAACGCGGCGCGCACGCTGATCCGCAACGGCTGTGTCGCCATCGGCGAAGGCGCGAACATGCCCACCACGCCGGGCGGCGCGCGCATCTTCCTCAATGCCGGCATCGCCTACGGCCCGGGCAAAGCGGCCAACGCCGGCGGCGTCGCCACCTCGGCGCTGGAAATGCAGCAGAACGCCAGCCGCGACACCTGGACGTTCGAGTACACCGAGCGCCGCCTGCACGAGATCATGCAGAACATCCACCGCGACTGCTTCGAGACGGCCGCCGAGTTCGGCAGCCCGCGCAACTACGTGATCGGCGCCAACATCGTTGCGTTCCGGCGCGTGGCGCAGTCGATGCTGGCCTTCGGCGTCATCTGACACGGCCTATCGGGCATCTTCCTCGAGGCGGCTGCGCCGGGCAGCGCGCAGCTACGCCTCGTGCATCAGCTCGAAGTGCTGCACCTGTGTGTCGTACTGCACCAGCATGACCTGCGCTTGCGGCTCGACCACGGCAACTTCGGGATCGGCGCCGGCAAACGCCCGAACGGCGTCCCAACTGGTCCATTGTGTGAGCACCATGAACTCGACCTGCTCGCCGACTGGGCGACGCAGCAGTCGCGCCCCTGCGCAGCCCTCGATCCGACGCAGCTTCGACCGCAGCACTGCGGCGAAGTACGCCGGATAAGCATCCGCCTGCGCTGCCGACGCCACGGCCTTCCAGACCCGCACGATCATGGCTTGCCCGGATGCACCGGCATCGCCGCCTCGACACCGGCCACGGTCGTCCATTCGCGCACCCGCCATCGAGTGACCAGGCCGCCGGTAACGTAGGGATCGGCCTCCGCGAAGCGCTCGGCCACCCGCGGGGAATCCGCACGGAACAACAACACCGCAGCGTCCACCGGGTCGGCAAGCGCGCCGGCCAGAATCAGCTCGCCCCGTTGGCTCGCTTCCCAGGCCTTGCCGAGATGACTGTCGCGGAAGGCCGAACGCCGGGCCAGGTAGTCGTCGCAGAAATCATAGAACAGCAGAAAGTGCTGCATCGGACACTCCTCCAGCGGGATGGCGCACTTCAAACGATGTCGAGCCGGCCGTGAGCATCAGGCGCCTGTGAATCAGGGTCGCCGCAGTGCTCGCGATATCCACTACCAGATAAGCCCCCATCGGCCGCTCTCCCGTGCATTGGCGCGTTTGCCAGTTGTCAGCAACATAGGAGCCGGGGCCATAATGTTGCAAGTGAATAATCGGTATGCTCAATATGCTCAATCTGAATATCGATGATGCGCGCACGTTCATCACCGTGGTCGAGGCCGGCTCGGTCAGCCAGGCTGCGCGTGAGCTGCACCTGACGCAGCCCGCGGTCACTCGTCGCGTGCAACGGCTCGAACAAGCCGTCGGCGCGCCACTGATCGATCGAGGCAAGCGGCCGTTCGTGCTGACCGATGTCGGCCAGGCGGCGATCGAGCGTTGCCGACGGCTGGTCTCGACCACCGAGGAACTGAAAGGACTGGCTCAAGCCGACGCGCTGCCGACACGCGAGCTGCGCATCGGAGTTGCACATGCACTGACCGAATTGGCGTTGTTCGAGCCCGTCGACCAGATGCGGCGCGAATTCCCGCCGGTAGTGCTGCGCCTGTACACCGGATGGAGCCACGAGTTGCTCGGTCGCGTGAAGAGCGAAGCCCTGGACGCCGCGGTGATCCTTCTTCCGCAGGAGGAGAGGTTGCCTGCGGGCATCGAGGGACGCGTGCTGGCGAAGGAACAGCTCTTGATCATTGCGCCACGCAGCTGGCGATCAGCCAAGGCGACGGTGCGCGAGATCGCCGAAGCCGGTTGGATTCTGAATCCGGAAGGCTGTGCCGCGCGCGCATGGTTACAGCGCGAGCTGGCACACGCCGGCATGCCGCTGCGAGTCGGCGTGGAGGCTTACAACTACGAATTGCAGATGGCGCTGGTCGCTCGCGGCCGTGGACTCGGACTGGTGCCGAAGCGATTGCTGGCGGCCAGCCCTGCTCGCAAGCAGTTGCGCACGCTGAGCGTTCGAGCGCTGGAATTTCCCATGACAATCTGGACGGTGACCCGCAACCTGGCAGCCAACCTGAAACTGCCGCTGGAAGCGCTCGATCGCGGGCTGCTGCAGCGCCTGGCCAGGCGGCCGGACCCTGCGTCCGCTCACCAATGAGGACGGCGCACTACCACTCGCCGCTATTGGGCATGGACGCCCACGGCTCCTGCGGCGCCAGCGCCTCGCCCTTCTGCAACAGCTCGACGGAGATCCTGTCCGGCGAGCGCACGAACGCCATGTGCCCGTCGCGCGGCGGGCGGTTGATCGTCACGCCGTGGTCCGCCAGCCGCTGGCAGGCGGCATAGATATCGTCGACCTCGTAGGCCAGATGGCCGAAAGCGCGGCCGATCTTGTAATCCTCGGGATCCCAGTTGTAGGTCAGTTCGATCTGCGCAGCCTGGTCGCCGGGCGCGGCCAGGAAGACCAGGGTGAAACGACCCTTCTCGCTATCTCTGCGCCGCACCTGCTGCAGGCCGAGCGCGTCGCAGTAGAAACGCAGCGACTGCTCGAGGTCGGCGACGCGGACCATGGTGTGCAGGTACTTCATGCCATACGGACTCTTTCAGAACATTTCCGAGGCGTCCGGCGTCCGGATCTCGGTGGTGTGGCGCGAGACGATGTGGTCGCCGGTGATCATCTCATCGTAGGCCTGACCGGGACCGACCATCGGATAGACGCCGGCGTCCGGATCGATCATGACTTCGAGGAATGCCGGTCCCGCGAAGTCTATGAATTCCCGCACCACGCGCTGCACGTCCTGCTTGCGCTCCAGACGCACGGCGTAGGCGAAGCCGTCGGCCTGCGCCGTCTTGATGAAATCCTTCTTGTGCAGCGACTTGTCGCTGGCCGAAAGGCGGCCCTTGAAGAACAG
>JBDHQY010000117.1:0-7005 GCA_039807315.1 Steroidobacter sp.
GCAGGCATCGCCGGCCTGGTGTCCGTGGGAGTCGTTGATCTCCTTGAAGTGATCCAGGTCGATGAACAGCAGCGCGATCGGCAATCCTCGCGCACGCGCGCGCAGACACGCAGCCTCCAGCCGTTCGACCAAAGAACGACGGTTGAGTACGCCGGTCAGTGAATCGGTTTGGGCGCGGCGTTCCGCTTCCGTCAGCGCCTGGCGCTGATCGCGCAGGCGATCCGCAACGCCCAGGGCAATCAAGACGGCCGCGGCGACCATCGAGAGCGGCAGTCCGTAGTAGAGCAGGCCCTCGGCACCCTCAGGATCCGTCACCAGCAGCCGGATGGCGGTGGCGATGGTGAAGGCTTCCAGCAATCCCCAGGCGATCAGGAACCAGCCCGCCGCCCGATTGTTGCGGCGCCAGGCCAGCCAGGAGACCACCAGCGTGAAGACGGACGAGCCCATGAAAACCAGGTTGCCGATGGCTGCCACCAGCGGGCCCAGTCCGATGACCTGCGCGACATTGGCGAATGCCAGCACCACGAATGTGATGGCGAGCCAGCCGAAAACCTTATAGACGCGCGGCGAGAAATGCCGCAGCTCGGCGATCTCGCGCACGAACAGGCAGGCGACCGCACCGCTGAGCGCCGCCGGCACGTTCCATGAGTAGCTGGTCGCAGGCAATGCCAGCGACAGCACCGGCCAGTCGAAACCCTCGCCGGAGAGATAGGCTACGTAGAGGGCCTGCAAGGCAAACAGCGTTGCATACAGCACCAGCAGCCGCTCCGAGAGCACGAACCAGATCAGCAGCGCCGCGATCGACATGGCCATGAGCGCGCCGAAGGTGAGGGCGATCATTCGGGCATGAGTGGCGGCCTGGGTCAGTGCGCCGTCCAAAGTGGCGACCGAGAATGTCGGCTCGCCCAAGATGCCGCCGACCGCGTCGATGCGTGCGTACAGCGGCTGTTCCTTGGTCAGTCCGTCTGGAAGAATGAACAGGGCGTTGTGCTGGCCGCGAAACCCGGGCAGCGCGGTCGCGCGTTGCAGGGAGATGCCCTTGCCGTCGCGTACGGCGAACAGCTCGATGGGTTGGTTCCGGCCCTTCAGAACGCTCAGTGCGGCGACGGCGCCGGGTTTGAAATCTGCGGTGGGTCGCAGCTGCAGCCACAACCTTGTGGCCCCATCACGCGTTGCAATGGAACTGAAGGGTTCGAATTGCTCGTCGAGCGAGCCGTTACCGAGGGTCTCGGCAGCAGGCTCCGGCGCGTCGGCACGCAGCCCCCGGATATCGAAGATCGAATCGGCCGCGCTGGCGAAAGCCGGCCACGACCAGATGCTCGAAAGCAGGATCCAGGCTGCCAGCAGATTACGCACGGTCAGGCGGCGCATTGTTTCAATGGAGATGAGCTCGAGGTCGCCGGGCCAGTATCGTGGAAGCGGAATTCGGCCGCAAATCGAATCAGCCCGCGCCGTGATTCCGTCAAATCGAAAGGAGCGCGAGTGGTGCGAAACTTATGCTTGATGATGCTGGCGCTGGCCTGCGGGGCTGCCGGGATCGACTGGAGCGGGCCAGCGGCAGCCGACGAAATCTCGGTGGTCCGGGCCATCCGGATCTATCCGGCACCTGCTGCCGCGCCGATCGAGGACGCCGTCGTCCTGATTCGCGACGGCCGTATCGCTGCGGTTGGGCCGCGGCGACAGATCAAGGTGCCTGCGGGCGCGCGGCCGGTTCAATGCTCCCCTCGGTACCGACGTGGGCTACAGGGCGACTACGATCCGACCGACGAATACATATATATGAGCCGCGCCCTGACTCCGGCGCAGATCCTGGCGTCGCTGACCACCGCGCCGGCGGATCGCTGGCAGGAGAGCGACCGGCGCGGCCGGGTCGCTCCGGGAATGCAGGCGGATCTGGTGGTGCCGAGTGCGGATCCGATGTCGGACGTCCGGCACTTCGCCGATGTGCGCTGCACGGTGCGCCAAGGCCGGGGCATCTACTCGCAGCCTTGAGCCAAGGCCCGGCAGTGCGGTGCGCGGATTTCTGCCAGGCTTACCGTTGACGCATCGGTATCGCCCAAGGAACATTCATGACGCTCGAATGGAATGCACGACTGGCGTCAGTGGGTGCTGCCGCGGGATCGAGGACCGGCGGCAACGGCGACCGACGCGTCGGCAATCGCACATATTGGTATTCGCTGCCTGCAGGCGAGCCGTGCCGAGAGCCGGGCAGCAGCTGGTGTTAGCAGCGGAGTAGTCGAGTCGCAATGGGTACGATTGGCATCGTTCTGTCGATGTTGGCCGCGGTGGTCCTGAGCGGCATCGTCATTCGCTCATTGCCGCTGGCGGTGCCGGCGCCGCTGGTGCAGATCGCCATGGGCGCGGCGATCGCGGCGCTGGGCGATCGCCCGGTGCAGCTGGACCCCGAGATCTTCTTCCTGGTGTTCCTGCCGCCGCTGCTGTTCCTGGACGGTTGGCGCATTCCCAAGGAAGGGCTGCTGCGCGACCGCGGCGTGATACTCGAGCTGGCGCTGGGCCTGGTCGTGTTCACCGTGCTGGGCATGGGCCTGTTCATTCACTGGCTGATTCCCGCGCTGCCGCTGGCGGTGTCGTTCGCGCTGGCAGCCATCGTTTCGCCTACCGATCCGGTGGCAGTTTCGGCCATCAACGAACGGGTGCCCATGAGCCGGCGCATGATGCATGTGCTGGAAGGCGAGTCGCTGCTCAACGATGCGTCGGGCCTGGTGTGCTTTCGTTTCGCGGTGGCCGCGGCGCTGACGGGCGCGTTTTCGCTGTCCGCGGCGGCGCTGACTTTCGTGCAGCTGGCGTTCGGTGGCGTGATCGTCGGCACGGTGTTCACTTATGGCGTCATGCTGGTCAAGAACACGCTCGGCCGCCGCATCGGCGAGGAGACGGGCTCGCAGGTGCTGATCAGCCTGCTGATTCCGTTCGGCGCCTACGAACTGGCCGAGCATCTGGGCTGCTCGGGGATTCTCGCCGCGGTGGCCGCCGGCATCACCATGAGCTACGTCGAGCTGTCGGGCCAGGCCATGGCGCGCACGCGGGTACAGCGCGCCGCCGTCTGGGACACCGTGCAGTTCGCATTGAACGGTGTGATGTTCGTGCTGCTGGGCGAGCAATTGCCGGGAATCCTCGAGGGTGCGGTCGGCGCGGTACAGCAGTCCAATCATCAAAGCCCGTGGTGGCTGGTGGTGTATGTATTCGCCATCTGGCTTGGTCTGACGGCGCTGCGTTTCGCGTGGGTCTGGGTGTCGATCAGGCGTCGTCGGTGGATTGCGGCCCGGCGCGGTGAGGAAGGCGATTCGGCGCTCCCCGGATGGCGCCTGGTCGCTGCGGTATCGGTTGCCGGGGTGCGCGGCGCCATCACGCTGGCCGGCGTGCTCACCCTACCGCTGGCGCTGCCCGATGGCACACCGTTTCCGGGGCGCGAGCTCACCATATTCCTCGCCGCCTCGGTCATCATTCTGTCATTGATCCTGGCGAGCATTACGCTGCCGCGGCTGTTGCGGGGTATGACGCCACTGGCGGAATCGGCCGAACAGGCCGAGATCGATCATGCGCGCGCCACGTCTGCTGAGGCTGCCATCCATGCCATCGAGCAGGCGCTGAATCGGATGACGCGGGATCATGAGAATGCCGAGCTGTATACCGATGCAGCGGCCCGGGTGATGGACCTGTATCGCCGGCGCATCGACGGCCAGACCAGCGGCGAGGATGCCGACCGCATCCGCCGCAGCGACGATATCGAGCGTGAGCTGCGATTGGCCGGCCTGAGCGCCGAACGCGATGAGCTGTTCGCGCTGGCCCGCAACAACGCCTTGTCTGACGAAGCCTCACGCCGATTGGTGCGCGAGATCGACTTGATGGAAGAGCGGCTGCGCTGACGCCGTCCGGCGACAATTTTTTTTGGCCCGGGCTGTCAATATTTCGCTGCGCCATACGTCTTTAAGTCCTGTATGGCGACCATCACGGCGGAGCCCGAGCGGCGGACGCCATCATGACCACGGAACAGAACGAACGCATCGTCGCTGATGTGGCACGCGAGCGCCCGCGCCTGCGCCAGCTCATCCGGCGCTATGTCGTGAACGAGCGCGATGCGGAAGACATTCTGCAGGATGTATTCGCGGAGCTGATCGAGGCCTACCGGCTGACCAAGCCGATCGAGCAGGTGAGCGCCTGGTTGTACCAGGTCACACGCAACCGCATTACCGACCGTTTTCGCTCGCGACGTAAGGAGATGCCGCTGCCGCTGGCGGACGCCGAGGCGCCAGAGGCGGAGCCGACATTGGAGCGCTTGCTGCCGGATGCGGATGCCGGTCCCGAGGCGGCATTTGCGCGGCGCGTCATGCTGGAGGAGATCCTCATTGCGCTCGACGAGTTACCGCGCACCCAGCGCGATGCATTCGTAGCACACGAGATCGAGGGCATCAGTTTCAAGCAGATGTCGGCGGCCACAGGTGTGGGTGTCAACACTTTGCTCACGCGCAAGCACGAAGCGGTGCGCCATCTGCGGCACAAGCTGCGCGACATTTTCGACGAGTATGCGAATTCCGGGAGCCTTTAACCCTATGCACATGCACTCTCACAAACCCTGGTGGATGAAAGGCCTGTTCATTGTCGCGATGCTCGCCATCGCCGGCGCCGTGTTCGGCTGGATCGTCACGCTGCTGTGGAACTGGCTGATGACGTCGTTGTTCGGCCTGCGCGCCATCGGTTTCTGGGAAGGACTGGGCCTGTTCCTGCTGGGAAAGGTGCTGTTCGGCGGCTTCCGCGGCTGCGGCGGACCGTATCGCCACCGGCGTCGCCATCATCGTCGCCTGCAGGCGCGTTGGGAAAGGATGACGCCGCAGGAGCGCGAGTCCTTCAGCCGCGGATTGCGGCACTGTCCTTGGGGCAAACGCTCGGAAGCAACGCGGGACCGGGATGTGCCGGGCTCGTGACCCAGGCGCTGCAACCATGTTCCAGCAGACGAGACGCGTAAATGTTGCGCAATCGTAACGCCCATGAACTTTTCGCGGCTCGCCCCGGTCACTACCGGGCGCCTGCGTCGCAATTCCATCATCAGCAGGGACCGGCCATGAACTCTCATCCCTCCCGTATCGTGTGTCTGACGGCGGAGACCACCGAAACGCTTTATCTGCTCGGCGAGCAGCGGCGCATCGTTGGGATTTCCGGATTCACCGCGCGACCGCCCGAAGCGCGGCGCGAGAAGCCGCGGGTCGCAGCGATGGCCGAGGAACGGCTGGAGCGCATCCTGGCGCTGGCGCCGGATCTGGTGCTGGGCTTCGGCCATCTGCAGGCCGACGTTTTGACGGCGCTGGCCCGGCAAGGCATCGCCGTGCATCTGTTCAATCAGCGCTCGGTGCGCGGCATCCTGGACATGATCCGCGTGCTCGGCGGCATGGTCGGTTGCGATGAGAAGGCGGCCAATCTGGCCGCCAGTCTTGAATGGCGAGTCGAAGCCATTCGCGCTGCCACCTCGGAGCACGACCGCCGGCCGCGCGTGTACTTCGAGGAATGGGACCGGCCACAGATCAGCGCCATCGGCTGGGTCGGCGAGCTGATCGAGATCGCCGGCGGCGAAGATTGCTTCGCCGATCTGGGCGAGTCGGCAGGCACGGCCGACCGCATCATTGCCGATCCCGCCGAAGTTGCGCGGTGCGCGCCCGATATCATCATCGGCTCCTGGTGCGGCAGGAAATTCCGGCCGGCGCGGGTGGCGCAACGCCCCGGCTGGGAGGGCGTTCCGGCAATCCGCAATGGCGAGCTGTACGAGATCAAGTCCTCGCTGATCCTGCAGCCGGGCCCGGCGGCGCTGACCGACGGACTGGAAGAACTGCATCGCATCGTGCAGCTGTGGCGTGAGCGCCGGACGCGCCTGTTCCAGACGGTCGTCACGGTGCAAGGTGGGCTCACGCAGTCGCAGCCACCGGTGGACAGGGACACCGGGCAGGTGGCGCTGGCATCGTGAGCAGAACTCTGCAGAGATGGTTTCGCCGATAGCGGCTGAGAGGTTGGAGCCGCAGAGGTTGGTGCAGCACCGGGATTCGAGGCGCGGCACTTCCAGGTGCGGAGCGCGAGGCCGCCAGTGGAATCCGGTTCGCCGCTTCACCTTCGTATGTGATCGAAATCTTTGTTGGGCAGCGCTCGAATACTGGTGCGTTCGCGCCGGTGCGTGACAAGTGGAAGCATGAGGCGGTCGGCTCCAGTAGCCGTCCTTCAGCACGCGATGGAAGGTGGAACGGTGTTCGATGAGTCGGAAACGCCCTGACCGCCGGATTCACGGCAGTCCCTCCTAGGTTTTCACGAGCTTCATACGGTCCCCGACGCCTGCGTGCTCGAGCGGGATTGCTGTTCGAGCCCTGCCGGCCACCGGCAGTCCGGCGCCATCGAGAGCCTCATTCACGCGCCGCGAATCGGGCATACTTGTCCGTATCTTCAAGATGAGGATGCTGGGGGGATGCCCATGCTGTATTCCGTTCTGATCTATGGCACCGACGCCGAGGTTGCCGCCCTGACCCGCGAGCAGGAACAGGAACTGCTCGCGCAGCACGAAGTCGTTCAGAAGAAGCTCGCGGCGCAGCGCCAGCTCGGACCCGTGGTGCGCCTGCTGCCGACCACCACGGCTACCACGCTGCGCAAGGGCGCCGAGCCGCTGATCCTCGACGGCCCGTTTGCCGAGACCAAGGAGCAATTGCTGGGCTTCTACGTCGTCGACTGCGCCACTCGGGAAGCTGCGCTCGAAGCGGCGCAGCTCATTGGCTCGGCCTGCAATTCGCGGGCGCTGGAAGTGCGCCCGATCTCGATGTTCGTCCCCGGCCCGGTTTGATGCAGGCGCTCGCTTGACTCTGGCCCTGATCGTTGCGCTGCCGTTCCTCGGCAGTCTGTGCGCCGGCTGGCTGCGTTCCAACGCCCGCAATGCCGAAGCCTGGCTCGCCGGCTTCGTCGGCGTCGGCCTGCTCGGACTGCTGGCGAGCCTGTATCCGCAGATCGCGTCCGGCGAGG
>JBDHQY010000118.1:0-6997 GCA_039807315.1 Steroidobacter sp.
GGCAGGTAACGCGACGGAATCCGGATGATCTCGCCCTCCTCGCAGTCCTCCCGGCCAGTCGGATCCTGCGGCGCGATCAGCAGGGTCTCGTGGCCGGCAGCATGCAGGCTGCGCCTGAAAGTCTGGATGGAGGTGGAAACGCCATTGATGCGCGGAAAGTAGACATCCGAAATCATCAGCACTCGCATTGCCGTCCTCGCCGTGCGCTTTGGCATGTGCCAGGAAGAAACGGGGCAGGCGCCTCGCCTCCTCCTCGCGGCTTGAAACACGCAGAGGCAGGGCTGGAGCCGCTTTCAGGCGAGCTGAGCGTATATCGCCCGGGTGACGCTCGGATGACAGCGCGAAACTTTTCGATGGCGGTGCAGCGGACGCCGCGGGGCGCAACGAAACGGCAATGAAGGCCGCTCAGGATGGGCGCTCCTCGAATCCCCGTGGAACTCCGACGGGCGGAACTCAAAGGCCGGCTGACGCCGGCCTTTTCTTGTCTTCAGCCACTGCACACCGTTGCGAGTGGCCTGTCGCGGCGGCTGAACAGCAGGCTAACGCGATCCCTGCAGCGCGGCGCCGGAGGCGGCGGTCGAAGCGCCGGTCGGAGTCGGCTTGGCCACCTGTTTGCCCGTCTGCGCCTGCTTGGCCGGCGAGGCTTGCTTGGCTGCCTGCACCTTCTTCGCCGGCTTCTGTTCCTTGGGCAGGATGATTCCGGCGCGAGCCGCCTCGAACTGCTCCGCCGACACCAGCAGCTCATCCTTGCCGTTCCAGTTCGAGCCTTCGGGCAGCTTGTTTTCGACGCGACGCGCTGCGGCGATGTACCGCTCGAGCGTCAGGGCGACCGGCTCCGGCGGCGGCGTGGGTTCGCTTTTTCTGGCCTTCTTCGCATCCTTCTCGCGCTCGATGTTCTCGACCACCTGCGCGCTGCGCGAGACCGGCACGGCGATGCCGCGCGGCTTGGCAGCCAGATCGTTGACCAGTTGCAGATCGATGGCGGCGTTGTGCTCCTTCACCGTCTGCCACATGTCGTTGGAGATGGCGGCATTGAGCAGCGCATCGGCGCTCTGGGGATGCTCGCGCTCATCGTCTTCCTGGA
The DNA here is from genome assembly GCA_039807315.1 of Steroidobacter sp. Taxonomy (GTDB): domain Bacteria; phylum Pseudomonadota; class Gammaproteobacteria; order Steroidobacterales; family Steroidobacteraceae; genus Steroidobacter. The sequence goes on from JBDHQY010000118.1 coordinate 1,085, forward strand.
TCGGGAAGGCCTGCACGTACAGCGCGCCCTGATGCCAGCCGAACACGAACGGCTGGTTCACCACCGTCACCTTGGTGCCGACCGGAATGTCGTCGTAGAGCTGCGCGATGTCCTCGGGGTAGAAGCGCATGCAGCCGTGACTGGAGCGCATGCCCACCCCGTAGGGCTTGTTGGTGCCGTGCACCAGGTAGCTCGGCCAGCCCAGCCGCATCATGTGGGTGCCGAGTGGATTGTCCGGACCGGGCGGCACCCGGGCCGGCAGCGGATCGCCCGCTTCGCGGTGCTCCTTGCGCACCGATGCCGGCGGGAACCAGGTGGGATTCTTGGCCTTGCTGGTGATCTTGGTGGTGCCCAGCGGGGTGGACCAGCCGATCTTGCCGATGCCGATCGGATGCGTGATGACGGTACGCGGCTCGCCTTTCTTGACCTTCGGAAAATAGAACACGCGCAGTTGCGCGAGATTGATCACCAACCCTTCGCGCGGTGCATCGGGCAGCACGTATTGCGTGGGCAGAACGATCTCGCGGCCGACTCCCGGCACCCATGGATCGACGCCGGGGTTGGCCCGCACCATCTCTTCGTAACCGAGATTGAAGCGGCGCGCGATGTCCGAGAACGTGTCCTCACCCTGCACGCGCGTCACCTGCAGCACACCGATGACATCGTCGCCTTCGTCGAACCTGAACTGATGCGTCGCCACCGGCTCGTGGATCACCGGTGCCGGCGGAGGTGGCGGCGCTTCCGGCTCAGGTGCCGGTTTGTGCGGAAACATTTCGCATCCTGCCAGCGCCAGACCAAGAGCGAGCACGGCGCCGAGCCGCGCAGCGGAGAGATGAACGGGCTGCGTCTTCATGAAGGCATTATTACCAATCTAGCGCGGCCGGCGCGACCGTAATTCCGCAGCCGGCCAACGAAGTGTCGCCAACTCCCAACAGCTGCCCACCGGTCGGCGAGCGGCTCGGTCGGCGCCGGCTTGCGCTTGCAGCTTGCGACCGGTCGCGTCGCTCGAGCGGGGCAACCGCTACAGAAAGATCGGCCGATTCGGCAACTCGTTGCGATCGGCGACCGGGAAATGCCGCGCGATCAGGCGCCCGACCTCCTGAATGCCTGCCACTGCGGCCTGCTGTGGCTGGTTCCGCGCGAACAGTTCTTCCATGCGATGACAGACCTCGCGCCATTCATGCTCCGGCACCAGGTCCGCGAAGGCGCGATCCGCCACGATCTCCACATCACGATCGGCCCACAGCACGTAGATGAGCACGCCGTTGTTCCGCTGCGTATCCCATACACCCAGATGCGAGAACACCTGCAGCGCTCGCTGGCGGGGCGTGACGTTGCGCCACAGTGCGGCGATGTGCAGATGGTCTTCGACCGCGAAGCGGATCTCGCCGCCGTGCAGCGTCTCGCTCTCGGTAACCGCCTGCTCGATCGCGGTACGCACCTGCTCGTCGAAGGCTCGTCGCATTCCTTGACCGGTGGACGCCAGATGCTTCAGTGCGCGTGAAAAATCCATTAGCCGTCACCAGCGTCCGGAGGCGCCGCCGCCACCGAAACCCCCACCGCCGCCTCTCCAGCCACCGCCACCACCACCTCCACTCCAACCACTGCCGAAGCCACCCCCGCCCCAACCGCCGCGACGTCCGCTGCTCCAGCCACCTCCGCCACCGCCGCCCAGCAGGGTGAAGAAAAACGCGATCAGCGCTGCGCCGATGGCCACGCCCATGACTGCAGTGAGCACCCAGGCAATGACTCCGGCGATGCCGCCCAGCACGGCTGCGCCGCCGAGCGAGCCGAAGATGCGCCGCAGAATGCCGCTGCCGACGAACACCAGCATCAGCAACAGCGGCAGTGCCGAGCCGATCCCTTCGACCGAGCGCTCGGAGCGGCGCGGTTCGGCTGCGGGCAGCGGCTCGCCTTCGATCACTGCGACGATGCGATTCACGCCCTCGCTGATCCCGCCCGCGAAATCGCCCTGACGGAATCGCGGCACGATGACCTGCTCGGTGATGCGATTGGCGATCACATCGGGCAACGCGCCTTCCAGCCCATAGCCCACCTCGATGCGCACCGTCCGATCGTCCTTGGCGACCAGCAGCAGCACGCCGTCGTCGACGCCCCGGCGGCCCAGCTGCCATTGCTCGACGACTCGAATCGAATACTGCTCGATGCTTTCGGGCCGGGTGGTCGGCACCAGCAGCACCGAGATCTGGCTGCCCTTGCGTTCATGAAAGTCGCGTAGGGTTCGATCCAGCGCGGCGATCTGCTCGCTGCTCAGGGTGCCGGTCTGGTCGATCACCGGCGCCGTCAGCGGCGGCACCGGAATTTCCGCCGGCGCGACCAACGGCAGCAGCAACAGCAGCGCGAAAAGGACGCATCGAGAGAGTCGGCGGGCAAGCCAGCACAGCCCACTCAGCCCCTGCCTTGGCGACAGCGGATCGGGACGGAACAGCAGCAGATCGATCGGGCTCACTGACGGTTCGCCATCGGCCGTAGCCCTTCGCTCAAGCCGTACGAGACTGCTCCCGCGAGCGCCAAGGCTAAGGGAGCGGAATCACTCAACCGGTCGACTCCGGATTCGGCGCAGCGCTGCCGGCAGGTGGCGACGTGCCGAAATCGATCCGCGGCGGCCGGGAGATCTCGGCCTCGTTCTCCACCGAGAAATTCGCCTTGACCTGGTGACCGAACATTTTCGCGGTGAGGTTGGTCGGGAAGGAGCGAACGGTGATGTTGTAGGCCTGCACCGTGTCGATGTAGCGCTTGCGCGCGACCGCGATGCGGTTCTCCGTCCCTTCCAACTGCGCGCGCAGGTCGTTGAAACCGGAAATCGATTTGAGGTCCGGATAGCGCTCGACCACCACCATCAGCCGCGCCAGCGCCGAGCCCAGCTCGCCCTGCGCCTGCTGCCATTTCTGGAACGCGGCCGGATCGTTGATGAGCTCCGGCGTGGCCTGGATGGACGTCGCCTTGGCGCGCGCGTTGACGACGCTGTCCAGGATGTCCTTCTCGGCCGTCACCCCGCCCTTGACGGTCTCGACCAGGTTCGGCACCAGGTCGGCGCGCCGCTGGTACTGGTTGAGCACCTCGGACCAGGCCGATTTCACCTGCTCGTCCTGCGATTGCAGAGTGTTGTAGCCGCAGCCGGCGAACAGGCTGGTCAGCATCACGATGACGGCGATCCTGATGGCTTGCATGGGAGCCCCTGGTAAGACGATGTGGAAAGGCGACGCGGGCCGCAGTGTCGGCGATCGACCGCTCCGGAGCAATGCGGGAATGCGCAAGGGATCGTGGACGAGAGCAGCCGGCCACGACGCAGCGCGTGGACGCGGACGGTCAAAGCCGACCGACGCGCAGATATAGAGGCCACACCACCGGACGCAACTCGGCCGCGGGATGCCAGTGAGGCTCGAGCCGTTGCCGCAGCGCCGGCAGCGGATCGTCGCCCGTCGCCTTGCCGTAGCGCTGCACCGCCGACCACGTACCGAGATAGCCGAGCAGGGCATCGAGATCCCATTGCAGCTCGAGCCGCAGCGGCGGCGCTGCGATCTCGTGCAGCGGAAACGGCAGAGTGCGATAGGCGGTTTCGACATGGCGCCGCTCCGGCGGCCAGTAGCTGCCGACGACATCGACATAGAACTGCCGCACCACGGCGTCGATTTCGGCGGTGATGCTGGCGAGTCCGTAGGTCCAGATCGCCAGCGCTCCCTGCGGCCGCAACACCCGCCGCACCTCGCCATGGAAGCGGTCGTGATCGAACCAATGAGCCGCTTGCGCCGCCACCACCAGGTCCACGCTGCGATTGGGAAACGCCAGCTGCTCGGCCATGCTCGCAACGTAACGAACGCGCGGATGCGCCTGCGCGTTCTGCAATTGCGCGACGCTGCCGTCCGCGCCGATCACCAGTTCGAAGTGCTGCGCCAGACCCACGGCCGCCTGGCCGCTGCCGGTTGCGCAATCCAGAGCGAGTTCGCGCTGCGGCGTCAGGGTTGCTAGATAGGAATAGAGCGCGGCGGGATAGTCGGGCCGGTACTTCGCGTAAAGGCCGGCGTGCCCGGAGAAGTGATCCTTGAATGACATGGCGCTACTGTGTACCGCCACCGGCCCGACCGGCAAAAAAAACCCCAAGCTTGTGGCTCGGGGCAGAGAAGCGGACTTTCTGAAGGGAGGAAGCCCGCCAGGGGATGCGAAGGAAACAACTCACACGACTCGCAGCACTCACATCGCAGAAACCCTCGAAGAGGACGCCGTCAGTGCAATCGCGACCACTGCAGAACCTTGATATCGCGCGACTCGCACTCGAAATTACGCGCCAGTACCGCTGCCGCTTCCTTGAAGTCGCCGCGCCGCATCACGCGGTTCACCTCGACTACACCGCGGAACTCGCTGACCCCCTTGGGTTTGGCTTCCTGCAGCAGGAAATGAGTGTAGTACTTGACGCTCATGGGGCAGCAGACTAGGGACCGCAACCTGACTGTACCGTGAAGGACTGCACAATTCCCCGGGCACTCGCGCGGATCAGGCGATGCCCTAGACCGATTTAGCAAACAGGATCACATGAGTCGTTACCGTCCACCCGCACCGCGAGGCTCCAAGTTCATCACCCCCGCGGGCGCGCACCGTCTGAAGGCCGAGCTCGATCATCTGTGGCGCGTGCTGCGCCCGCAGGTGACGCAAGCGGTATCCGAAGCTGCGGCCCAGGGCGACCGCTCGGAAAACGCCGAATACATCTACGGCAAGAAGCAGCTGCGCGAAATCGACAGCCGCGTGCGCTTCCTGCGACAGCGACTGGACGGCATGACCGTGGTGAGCGAGCCGCCCAAGGATCGCTCACGGGTGTTCTTCGGCGCCTGGGTCACGCTGGAGGACGACGCCGGCGCACAGCTGGAATACCGCATCGTCGGCCCGGACGAGCTCGATCCCGCCCGGCGCTACATCAGCATGGATTCGCCCCTGGGCCGTACCCTGCTGCGCAAGGCGCTGGATGAGGAAATCAAAGTGGAAGTGCCGGGCAGCGTGAAAACGTACCTGATCGTGGCGGTGAGATACGAAGAGCCGCAGTAGAGCGCGGCGACCGCTTACAGTCCGAACAGCGAAAACAGCCGGCGCACCGAACTGCCCGCTTGGTCCAGAGAGCGCCTGCGTCGCGCGTGCATGCGCTGCTGCAGGGCTTCGCACCGCTGCTGCAGCCACTGCTCGCGCTGCGCCTCCTGTTCCGCTCCGGGACGCAGCCGCTTCAGCTGCGATTCGCGAGCTGCGCAGAAATCGCGATACGCATCGAGATCGTGCTCCAGATCGCGGCTGACCAGCTCGACCATGATGGCGTGGTCGAGAAAATCCATGCTCGCATTGATGACAGGCGTAGCACCGAAACAGGCCAGCGCGTTGAGCACACGCTGGCGATCTTCCGTACCGAGCGGCCAAGCGGGATCCGTCGCCATCTCCAGTGCGGAGCGCAGCCGCAGGAAACGCTCCTTGACGAAGCTGGCCAACGGCGCACGCTCGGCGCTTTCCAGCACTTCACGAGCAGTGGCGATGATGTCGTCGGCGTTGCGCCGGCGAACGCCGGCCTGGGCCTGCTGCGCCACCGCGGCAAAGTGGCGCAGATCCTCATCGCCCAGATGAAAGCTGATGCGTAGCGACATGCAGGCAGGCACGCAGCCGCGCCGGCGGCTGCGTGCCTGATCCTTTACATCAAGCCGTCACCAGCACGTTCTTGAACTGCCAGGGATCGGACTTGTCCAGGTTCTCTTCGAACAGGCGGTCGCGATCGAACAGCGGCGTCCAGTTCGAGTAGGCGCCGACCACCGGCCCGAGGTAGGGCTTGCAGATCTCCAGGTTGCGACGGAAATCGATCTCCTCCGGCTCGCGGATGCCGCGCTGCGGATTTTCCATCGCCCAGATCATGCCCGAAAGCGC
>JBDHQY010000119.1:0-6984 GCA_039807315.1 Steroidobacter sp.
CTTCGAAGCCGGTGTGTTCCAGCAGCGCGCCGGTCGCGTCGTGGCGGACCTGCGAGCCGGTGCCGGAGCTGCCGTACTGCTGTTCGTCCTTGTAGTTGAACGCGCCGTTCAACGCCAGCCGGCTCAGGTTGTGCGTGGTTTCCAGTCGTACCTGCACGCTCGGGTCGTGCTCGGTGGCGAACATGCCGGTGAGCTCCGCGGCTTGAGTGCTGAAGTTTCCGCTCACGCGCACGACGTTTGCCAGTACCGACTGGCCCTGCATGTTGATGCCGGGAGCGCCGCCGCGAATCACCTCGATGGCCGTGACGCTCGATACCGGAATGCCGCGCAGCACATCCTCCAGCAGCACCGATTTCGAAGTCGGACGCTGACCGTCGATCAGCACGTTACCGAGCGCGCCGGCATAGCCGCGAACTTCGGTGTCGCCCTTGTCGAAGGTGAAGCCCGGTAGCCGCTTGACCATGTCCAGCGCGGTGCTCGGCTGGAACTCGGCGAAAAAGCTCACCGGATAGCTGATGACGCCGGTGGCGGCATCGGTCGAGCCGCTTACGGCCGGAGTCCTGTCGGTGCGCGGCTCCTCCGCTGCTGCCTCTGGCGAGCCGCTGCTGTACGAGGATGGATCGAGTCGGACTGGCTCGTCGGCCAGGACGCTGGCGAGTGGCGCGCACAGGGCGAGCCAGAAACTTCGGGAGATGTGCATTCTCGCTTTATTGTCGCGGACCGGCGGCGGCCGCATTTTATGGGGTCGGAACTGTAGCGCGCCTGACGCGAAACAACCACGTGTTTCGCGCCAGGAATCCGCTCATTGATTGCGCAATTCGCTGTCGCGTTGCGGCTGCTGCAACGCTTCAGCTCATCGAGCTCGCTGCGTGCTCCAGCGCGTGGTGTTCCCTGGCCACGCGCCTGGCGCTTTTGCCGTCGATTTGTTCCCGCAACAAGGCTGCGAGCACCTCGTCGGCCAGCCGGATGAGCTGGTCGGTGCAGTACTCGTAAGCATCGTTGCGCACGGTGATGGAGAGTGTCAGAGAGCCGCGGTTCTGGAACACGCGCAGCTCGCCTTTCTCCGGATCGACGCGAATGTGCTCTTTCAGGCCGTTCGCAAGAATCGGCCGCAGCACGCAGCGCAGTTCCCGGTGCAGCGACGGCGGCAGCGTGGCCGGCAGCAGCGAGGGAATGGTCACGGCATCCGCATCGAAGTCCAGTACGAAGCGGTAGGCGCGCTCGTGGTGGCCGTGGATGCGATGGGTGATGCGTCCGACGCGTGCCTTGCCGAGGTCCAGGTGGCCGAACATGCCATGTCCCAGCAGCTGCTCCAGGGTTTCACTCACGCGGCGCGCCCGCAACGTACGTTGCGGGCGGCTCACTTCCAGCGAATCCTGCGTCGTCATCAGCGCGGGCAGACGGCCGGATCGTTGTTGGCCTGCACCAGATAGGCAATCACGTCGGCGCGGTCTTTCGGGTCGGCGAAACCGGCGAAACCCATCTTGGTGCCGTTGACGTAGGCAATGGGCGAGGTCAGGAATTCATCCAGCTTGTCCGGGGTCCAGGTGATGCCCGAGGCCCGCATGGCTTCCGAGTAATCGAAATCCGGCACGCTGCCGGCCTGCCGGCCGATCACGCCGCAGTGATGCGGGCCGACATTGTTCTTCTGCAGTTCGTGGCAGCCGGCGCATTGCTGGTACAGCTCCTTGCCGTGCACCGGGTCGCCTTTCGCCACGGTGTTGCCGCCGCCACCACCGCCACCACACGCGGACAGAAGACAGGCCACAGTAGCGGCCGACAGCACGCGGCCGATGCGACTCATTGAATTCGAAAACATGATTCCTCCATACACGTTGGCGTTGGCTTTGATGGATCGAACGAGACAGCGGCGCCCATGATCCTGGGCCCGCTACTCAAGAATTGCCCGGCGCTGACTCCGATCCGACCGATGCCGCCAAAGTATCGAGCATTTCATCTGGCAGGTCGTCGACGCAGGACTGACGCTCCCGAGGCCGGCGTGCCGTTCTCGAGAGCGTCGATTGTACTTATTCGTGACCGAGCGGGCGGTTACTTGCCTTATGGCCGGTTTCGATGGCCTTGAAGCCGTTGTCCCCCCAGCCCATCACGAATACGCTGAAGCCCTGCTTCATGCGCATTTCGATGTCTTCGGCACGGGCCGGATAGCCGCAGGGTACGTTGAATTCCTTGCACGCGGCCAGCACTTGCTGGATGGCATTTTCCCAGCCGGCCTCGTCGACCACTCGCTTGCCGTCCGGGCCGGTGCTGGAGAACACCTGGCGCAGCGTGCCCGCGCCGGGCCACAGCACGCCGATGCCTTTCACCGCGGCGATCTCACGCACGTTCTTCAGGCCTTCCTTGCTTTCGACCACCACCCAGTTGAGCAGCTCGCCCTTGGGATTGAGCGGCCACAGATCGGCCTTGCGGCGATATTCCTTTTCGGACAGACCCCAGAACGCCGGCGCCGTGCCGACTGCGTCGGCGCGAGTGCCGCCGTTGGACTTGAAGCGCATCGCGGCGATGCCCTGACGCACTTCCTCGGGGCTCTCGACGCCCACGAACATGATGCCGCTCACGCCCTGATTGAGCTGCTGGCCGATATAGCCGGCAACCTTGGCCGGATCCGGAGCGATCTCCGGAATCTTCACGATCATCGGATGGGCGATGTGCGGATAGGGCTTCTTGCTGAGCGGACCGGCTTGCTTGAGCGCGCCGGCGAACTCGGCAAATACGGGGAAGGTGCGCTCGAAGTCGTATTCCGTGCTGCCGTCGAAGACGAAGTCGCTGTGCTTGTAGGCGACGGCTTCCTGAGCCAGCTCGAGCGGCGATTTGTTGCCGACGGTCTCCGGGCCGTTGGGGCCGAAGCGCTGATTGCTGGGTCGGTACAGACCCATCACGGGCTGATGCTGTTCCAACAGGCTGATCACCGGATTCAGGTGCTGCGCCGGAGCCTTGGCAAGGGCCGGGCCGCCCACCGTGGCGAGCGCGATCATCGACAGCATCAATCGATAGTTCATTCTTGTTCCCCCTCTCATGAGTGAGGGCAGTATGGCAAAACTCGAACGCAAACTACTGCCTTGGACGGGTATCTGTACAGATGAATCATGTTTAGATCGCCTCAGGCAGCGACTTCTTTCGGGAAAATCTTGTCGCTCGCGGCGTATACGCTCCAAAGCGGCTTCCACAGACTGCCGCGCTCGTTAGGGGGCGCCCGGGAGGGCAAATGAGCAAATTACGCAAGCGATTGGAAAGGGCAGGTGTGCTGACGGCGTTCGCCGTACTGGCCGGGTCGATGGCGATGCCGGTGCAGGCCAGGGACCTGGTCATTCATGCGGGCCGGCTGATCGACGGCGTGGCCGCCGTGCCCAGGAGCCGGGTTTCCGTCGTCATCAAGGACGACCGCATCGTGAAGGTCGAGAGCGGTTTCGTGACCCCGGTCGGTGCCGAGGTGATCGATCTGTCGGCGGCCACCGTGCTGCCGGGGTTCATCGAATCGCACGACCACATCTCCGCCTCGGGCGACCGGCGGCCGATGAACCGCTTCACGCAGACCGAGGGCGACGCCGTGATTTCCGGAGTGCTCAACGCCCGGCGTGAAGTGGAACTGGGATTCACCACGGTGCGCGATCTGGGATCGGGGCCGCTCACCTCCCCGGCCCTGATTCGCGCGATCGAGTCGGGCAGGATCGTCGGGCCACGCCTGTGGACCGCGCTCGAGGCGCTCGGGCCCACCGGCGGTCATTCCGACCGCGCCAACGGCATTCGTCCGGACATCACCTTCCAGGGACGCGAGGCTTCGATCGTCGACAGCCCGGAAGAGGCGCGCATCCGGGTGCGCGAACACCAGCGCCGCGGCGCTACCGTCATCAAGATCATGCCGAGCGGCGGTGTCGGTTCGATCGGCGACGATCCCCATCACATGACCATGACATTCGAGGAGATGAAGGCTGTTATCGACACCGCGCACGAGCTGGGATTGAAGGTCGCGGCGCATGCGCACGGCAAGAAGGCGATCGACACGGCGATCCGTGCCGGCGTCGATTCCATCGAGCACGGCACCTATGCCGATGCCGAAAGCTACAAGTTGATGAAGGAGCACGGCACTTTCCTGGTGCCGACGCTGCTGGTGGCCGACGCCATCTACCAGACGGCAGTGAAGAGCCCGGAGCTGCTGCCGCCGACGGTGGCGGAGAAGGCGATAGCGGTGACGCCGACCATGATCGGCAATGCCGGCCGCGCCTACAAGGCAGGCGTCAAGATCGCCTTCGGCACCGATCAGGGCGCAATCTCCAATCGCAACAAGGCGGAGGAATTCGCGCTGCTGGTGAAGGCGGGGCTCACGCCCATGGATGCGATTTTCGCGGCTACCCGCAACGCTGCCGAGCTGGTGGGCAATCCCGCCGACATCGGCTCGGTCCAGGCAGGCCGCTACGCCGACATCGTGGCGGTGAACGGGGATCCGCTGGCCGACATCACCGAGCTGCAGCGGGTGCAGTTCGTCATGAAGGGCGGCGAAGTGCTCAAGCGCAATGGTGAGATGCTGCGCTGATGGTGCGCGGCCCGGTAGTGCTGCAATGCACCGCCGGGCCGCGCAGCGCTCCGAACGGCTGTTGCGCCAGCCCGACAACTGCTTCCCGTCGGGAGCGTACTGGACGAAGTACGCAAGATACTGTCGCGCAGCGCCTGTTCCCGCAGATGAATCATGTCGCTGCCCCCCCGGCAGTGACACACTTTCAGGAAAATTTTGCCGCGCACGGCGTGTAGGCTTTGCGGCCGAAATGGGGGGAGCCCGCGAGCTTAATGTCGCCGCCTCCTCATAATCCGCCGCTCGGATTGCTCATCGTGGGAGCGATGCGCTGCGCGGCCCTTCCGTACAAGATCCTTTCTCATTGGGGGAAATCGATGACGACGAATCACACCATTGCGGCTTGTGAGCGCTCGCGCAGCTCGGTCGCTGTAGCCGTACGGCGCGCGCTGGGCTCGGCGACGTTGCTGGCCTTTGCGTCGCTGGCCGCGGGAACGGCTTTTGCTCAGGAGCAACAGGCGACGCAGCAGGGCGACGTACTGCAGGAAATCACTGTGACCGGTTCGCGCATTGCACGTGCCGACGGCTATGAAGCGCCGACGCCCGTATCCGTGCTGGGTGCGGAAGATCTGAACAAGATGGCAACCACGACCATCGCCGACTCCGTGAACCGCTTGCCGGCGTTCACCGGCAGCCAGACGCCGCGCAATCGCTCCTCGAACATCAGCTCCGGCACTGCCGGCACCAACCTGCTGAACCTGCGCGGCCTCGGTGCCAACCGCACCCTGGTGCTCCAGGACGGCAAGCGCCTGGTAGGTTCGTCGATTGCCACGGGCACGCTCTCGGGCGCGGTCGACGTCAACATCATTCCGAGCGGCCTGGTGCAGCGAGTGGACGTGGTGACGGGCGGTGCCTCGGCCGTGTACGGCTCGGACGCGCTCGCCGGTGTGGTGAACTTCGTTCTGGACAAGAATTTCACCGGCATCAAGGGTAATGCCGATTACGGCGTGACTTCGGCCGGCGACGGCGCGAACTACAAGCTCTCCCTGACGGCGGGAACCGGCTTCGCCGACGGCCGTGGCCACCTGTTGTTCAGCGGCGAGTACGCCAACGACGAGGGCATCATCGGCAACGACCGCAAGTGGGCCGACGATTCGTTCCAGTTGATGAACAATCCGCGGGCTAGCCAGGCCGGCCAGCCGACGCTGCTCACGGTTCATAACGCCGGTGTCGCCAACGGCACTTTCGGCGGCCTGGTCCTCGGTTGCCGGAACATCACCGCGTACACCGATCTGGTTACGGGTCAGCCCGGAAACCGGCTGCAGGCTGCACCGTGCAATCTGCGCGGAACCCAGTTCGTCACCGGTGGTGCGGCGATTCCGTTCCAGTTCGGCGACCTGGTGAGTGGTCCGACCATGTCGGGCGGTGACTGGCAGGCCTCGCGTGTCGATCGCGCCACGAGTGTCGCCATGCCTCTGGAGCGTAAGACGCTGTTCGGTCGCGCCAGCTACAACCTCACCGACAACGTGACCGCGTTCGTCGACCTGCAGTATGGCAAGACCTGGTCGCAGAACTCGCAGGTCGTGCCCATCCTGAACAACGGCGGCAGCGTCTACGTCTACCGGGACAACGCGTTCCTGCTGCCTGAAGTGCGCGACGCGATGGTTGCCAATGGTGTCGACGCCATCGAAATCGGCACGTTCAACGGCGACATGCACTACCTGCAGGGCATCAACGAGCGTGAGCTGAAGCGCGGCGTGCTCGGCTTCGAAGGCAACTTCGAACTCGGCGGCCGGGAATGGAACTGGGATGCGTCCTACGTGCACGGCGAGCAGAACATCGTGTCCTGGACGCCGACCAACCGCGTCAACGCGCGCTATCTCGCGGCGATCAATGCGGTGCTCGATTCGAACACCGGCAATATCGTTTGCGGACCACGCGACGGTTTCCTGAACATCACGATCGATCCGAACTGCAAGCCCTACAACCCGATGGGTCTGGGCGTGAACTCGCCGCAAGGCCTCGCCTACGTCACCGGTACGGGTCACTCGGACATGACGCTGAAGCAGCAGGTCGTCGCTGCCAGCGTGAGCGGCGAACCGTTCGACAACTGGGCCGGTCCGGTGTCGCTCGCATTGGGTGCCGAGCATCGCAAGGAATCCTCGGATGGCTATGTAAGCGCCCTGGATCAGGTCAGCGCCTTCTTCGCCGGCAACTACAAGGCTACGGTCGGCAGCTACAACGTGACGGAAGGCTTCGTCGAGACGGTGGTACCGTTGTTGAAGGATGTGCCTGGAGCCAACACCTTGGACTTCAACGGCGCCGTTCGTTACACGGACTACAGCGAGTCCGGCGAAGTCACGACCTGGAAGGCGGGCTTGGTCTGGGCGCCGCTCGAGGACATGCGCTTCAGCTTCACCCGTTCGCGTGACATCCGCGCGCCTGGCCTGGGCGAGTTG
>JBDHQY010000120.1:0-6973 GCA_039807315.1 Steroidobacter sp.
TCAGGCTGGCTGCCGGATCTGACCGTGGGCGGCAGCGCCCGCTGGCAGAGCTACACCTACTACGATACCGGCATCTACATCGCCACTCCCGTCATCGATGTGAAGCAGGAGCAGCCGGCCTACTGGCTGCTGGATCTGATGGCCCGCTATCCGCTGACGGATACATTGTCGGTGTCCGTCAACGTCAACAATGTGCTGGACAAACGTTACAACCGCTCGATGTGGGGCTATGCCGATTACGGCGACCCGCGCAACGTGAGCATAGCGGTGCGCTGGAGGATGTGATCTTGCCGTCGGGTGCTCGTCGAGCACCCGATCTCTCGTGGCGAGGCTGCGGGAAGTGCGAACGGACCGGCGCCCGTCGGGCTATTCCAGCGTGAAGCCCACATGGATCGTGACCTGCCAGTAGGCGATCTTGCCCTGCTCGATGACGCCGCGCGTTTCGGTTACCTTGAACCAGCGCAGATTCTTGATCGTCTGCGAAGCCTTCTCGATGGCCAGGCGCACGGCGTCGTCGGCGCCGCGCTGCGACGAGCCGGTGATCTCGATGGTCTTGTAGACGTGATCGTTCATGGTTGCCTCCGAGGGGATGAGGGGGATCGGCTCATGCCGTGCGCAGCTGCCGATCGTTCTCGGCGTCGTGCTGCGCGCTGTAAATCAGAGCTTCCCGCAATCTTCGCCGCCGCCGTGAGCGGACCGTTTGCAGCTACTGAATGCGACAGGTGCGATGAAATCGAGCGCGCGTTTCGCCGTTCACTGCACCGTGGGCGGCGGGACTGCGGCCAGCTCTTCGAGCAGCAGTTTCGCGTCGCAGGCCAGGCAATCGTCGGCATGGCAGCCGTCTTCGCAGAAATCGCAGGCACAGGTGGCCGCGCGCTCGATCAATTCCAGCATGCGCGGTGAGTTGCTCAACAACTGGGCGAAGCGCGCCTCGAATACCAGCGCGACCAGCTCCTCGCCCTGCATCAAAGCCTGGGACTGTGCAGGAATGACATATTTGTCGGTGGCAGGTTTGGGTTCGGACATGGCGACCCCTGACGCGAAGCGCCGGTTGCTGGCAGATGCCTACGCGACCGCAAGCACTGGCCACCGGCATTTGTTCCCTTGGGATGACTGCCGGCGACAGCCCGGCCGCCGGCTGTGTATGGTTCGCTCGGGTGAACTTGTGGATGTACTGCGGACGGGAGCGGCGATGGGCAGGATTCGGACGTGTTCGATACGCTGATCGTCGGAGCCGGTGCGGCGGGGCTGGCGGCCGCCGCCGAGCTGACTGCGCATGGGCAATCGGTTTGCGTGCTAGAAGCTCGCTCCCGCGTGGGCGGCCGCGTTCTGACGCTGCACGAAGCTGGTGTTGCGGTTCCCCTGGAGCTGGGTGCGGAGTTCATTCACGGCGAGTCGCCATCCGTGTTCAAAAGCTTGCGCGCAGCCAACGACATAGCGATCGACGCAGCACAGACGCGCTGGATGTTGCAGAGCGGGCGTTTGCAACCAGGCGAGCAGGCTTTCGACACCATGAATCAGGAGCTGCAGAAGCTTGCGCGAGTACGAGCCGACCTGTCGCTGACCGAATTCCTGGAGCGTCATCGTCGGGCATTGTCCGATCCGGTGCGCTCGATGGCGCAGATGCTGGTGGAGGGCTTCGATGCCGCCGATCCCGGCCGGGTCAGCGCCCGCGAGATCCTCAAGGAGTGGAGTGGCAACAGTGCTGCGGATGCGCCGACATTCCGCGCGCGGCGAGGATATGGTGCGCTGCTCGACGCAATGAGCAGCGGTCTGGATCCGGCTCGTGCGCAGTTGCGGCTTGGCACCAGAGTCGGCGAATTGCACTGGCGGCGTGGCTCGGTGACGGCGCATGCCGTCCGGCATGACGAGCCGATGCAGGTGCGCGCCCGTCAGGCGATCGTCACTCTGCCTTTGAGTATCTTGCAGCTGCCGCCGGCTGCGAGCAGTGCGGTGCGGTTCGTTCCGGAGCTGCGACAGAAACGTTCGGCCCTGGCGCGACTCGCGATGGGGCCGGTGGTGAAGTTGTTGCTGCGCTTCAGCCGTCCGTTCTGGACGGAGGTTCATCAACAGCGCTATCGGCAGGCGGCTTTTTTTCTCGCGCCGCAGGCGCCGTTCCCGACCGTCTGGACTACGCTGCCGCTGCGTACCCCGCTATTGACGATGTGGGCCGGCGGTCCCAAGGCATTGCGCCTGAGCGGCAGGTCCACCGGCGAGTTGGTGAAGCTTGCCCTGCAGAGTCTTGCCCCGATGTTCGGCCGCGCTGTGCCGTACGAGCAATTGCTCGAAGGTGTCCATTGGCACGACTGGCAGCGCGATCCGTTCGCCTGCGGTGCGTACAGCTATTCGCTGGTGGGTGGCGCGAGGGCCCGCCATGTTCTGGCGCAACCGCTCGAACGGACGCTGTTCTTTGCCGGCGAGGCCACGGACGAAGAAGAGGCTGCCAGTGTCGGCGGTGCGTTGCACAGTGGCACGCAAGCGGCGCAAAGACTGTTGGAAAGTCGGTTGCGTCGCCGCGTTTCGAAGTAGGACTACGCCGGTCGTTGCGCGGAATACCGGGCGAAGACCCGGCTTGCGCGTCAGCGCAGGTCCAACCGGCTCGCCACAATTCGTCACGATCTTTCCCGCGTGCGCCATTCCCGCCGCGGCTTTCCGTCGCGATCCGCTCCTTGAATAGCCCTCACGGGTTCATCGTCACCTGCTGCAACGACGAAAGGTGTGGAGAAGCGGCCATGTTGAAGAAATCCTTGATCGGAGCGGTTGTCATTGCGTTGAGCTCGGGTGCGGCGCAAGCGAGCGATAACAAGTACACCAAGGAGGAGGGCGTCGGCATGCTCAGTGGAGCGGCGGCGGGCGCCATCGTCGGCGGTCCGGTGGGCGCGTTCGTCGGGTTCATGGTGGGTGGCATCATGGGCGACAGCATCGGCGCCGCGAAGCTCGCCGACCTGCGTGCCCGGCAGCTCGAGCAGGACTTGCTCGAAACACGGATCGCCCTGACGAAGGCGAGCGAGCGCACCGGTGGCGAAGAGATGCTCGATCAGCTTGCGCAACGTCTGCATGCCGATGTGATGTTCAGGACCGCGAGCGCCGCTGTGGATGCCAGCGTTGCCGCGCAGCTGGCAGAGCTTGGCAAGCTGCTCTCGGTACATTCGCAGCTGGAGGTGCAGCTCAACGGGTTTGCCGATCCGCGCGGCAATCCGGAGAAGAACCTCGAGCTGTCACTGCGTCGCGCGGATGCGGTACGGGAAGCGCTCATCAAGGGCGGCGCCGCGCCGGAGCAGATTCGCCTGGCCGCGCATGGTGCGGACCTGACGACGGCGGCCAAGGACGATCTGGAGGCCTATGCCTGGGAGCGGCGTGTCAGCCTGGCCATCCGGCCGACGACCGCGCCGAGCGCATCGGTCGCGCGGACACAGTGATACCCGTCCGATGGAAAGCCGGCGCGCAGGCGCCGGCCTTTCCTCGAGTCTGCGTCCAATTACAATCGAGGTCTTCCCGTGTGCCTAGCGAGTATCGTCATGACGCAATTCGATTCCGCCACGCCGGCCATCGTCGATTTCGCCGTCGCCGCAGCCGACACCACGGTCACGCGACCCGCGGCGGATCGCGTGCTCGAGGGCACGCCCGAGCAGACCACCCGCAATTTCTTCAGCGACAGCACCGGCCAGTGCTTCGCGGGCATCTGGGAAAGTACGCCGGGTCGCTGGCGTGTGCGTTACACAGAGAACGAGTTCTGCCACATCACGCGCGGTGCAGTGCTTATCGAGAGCGATCATGGCGACAGCCGGACATTTCGCGCCGGCGATTCGTTCGTGGTGCCGGCGGGTTTCCGCGGCGTATGGCATGTCACGGAGCCGATGAGCAAGCTCTATGTGATCTTCGAGCCCGCATCGAAATAGCGCAGCGCGAGCCGTAGATGCCCGCTGTCAGGGCAGGATGTGCGGGGCAGTTCGCCTCATTCGTGCAGATATCGATGCCGTCGAGGCAACTGCTCCACACATGAACGCGCGCCTGTCGCGCGTGAATCCCATCGATCCCACCTACCTGAGTTCGCAAACTGACTTGCGAGTGTCTCTGGCATGGTAGCTGCATCGTCGTCGGCGCGGGCTGAGGTTGCGCGCATCGCGAACAGATCCTGCCGCAGCCACATGCCGTGAATCGTCCACGCCGCAACGGCGTGTCCCTGGCTCAACGAAGGGGAGATCCATGCGCACCATGCGAGTTGCGGTTGCCTTGGCTGTGCTGGCCACCGCCGGCGCGGCAAACGCCGGAATTTCGTCCACCTGGACGCTGGCCAGCGACTATGACTATCGCGGCATCACGCAGACTGCGCGGGATCCGGCCGTCCAGGCCGGTCTCGACTACGCTCACGACAGCGGCTGGTACATCGGTGCCTGGGGCAGCAACCTGGATTTCGGCGCTCCCGATGTGGACTACGAGATTGACGTGTATGGCGGCTTCACCGGCACCACCGCAAGCGGCGTCGGCTGGGACGCGGGCGTTCTGTACTACACCTATCACGACGATCCGGATCTCAATTTCGTCGAGATCCATGCCGCGCTCAGCTATTCCTGGTTCAAGGGCAAGCTGTCGTACTCCAACGATTTCGGCGGCGCCAGCACTGCTGGTCGTACACCTGCCTGGTATTTCGACGGCAGTGCGAACGTGCCGCTGCCGGGAAATTTCTCGGCGCTGGCGCACCTGGGCTACAGCTTCGGCGACTACTGGGACGCTCTGCAGCAGGCCGGCACCGGCCGGCCATATCTCGACTACTCGGTCGGCCTGGGCTACGCCCTGGGCCGTTTCGATCTGGCGCTGAAATGGATCGACGGCAGCGACTTCAAGCAGGCGGACGGCACGCCGCACGATGTATTGAGCACTGCGCCGCGCCTGGTGTTCACCGTGGCCACTTCCTTTCCCTGGCGCGAGTGATTCGGCCGTATCGAGCGCAAAAACCTGGATCGCGCGATCCAGGGTCTGCTATCTCCGGCGGCAGGAGATGCTGCAGCTGCCGAGGCTTCAAGTCACCGTGCGCAACACATCGCGCAGTGTCGTCACGATCTGGTCGATGTGCGCCGGCTCCAGGATGAGCGGCGGTGACAGCGCGATGATGTCGCCGGTGAAACGAACCAGCACACCTTTCTCATAAGCCTTCAGGAACGCTTCGTAGGCGCGTGCACCCGCAGCGCCGGCCCGCGGCTGCAGCTCGATGCCAGCGACCAAGCCGAGATTGCGGATGTCGATGACATTCGGCAGGTCGCGCAGCGAATGCACCGCATCCTCCCAGGTTTTCGCGAGCGTCGCGCCGCGCGTGAGCAGCCCGTCGCGCTCGTAGATTTCCTGAGTGGCGAGCGCCGCCGCGCAGGCGACCGGGTGCGCCGAGTAGGTGTAACCGTGGAACAGCTCGATGACGTTCTGCGGGCCGTTCATGAAGGCGTCGTAGATCTGCTTGCGCACGAACACCGCGCCCATCGGGACGGCGCCGTTGGTCAGACCCTTGGCGGTGGTGATGATGTCGGGCATCACTCCGAAATAGTCGGCGCCGAACGGCGTGCCGAGACGGCCGAAACCGGTGATGACCTCATCGAAGATGAGCAGGATGCCGTGCTTGTCGCAGATGGAGCGCAGCCGTTGCAGGTAGCCCTGCGGCGGCAGCACCACGCCGGCGGAACCGGCAACGGGCTCGACGATCACCGCCGCGATCGTCGACGCATCGTGCAGCGCCACCAGACGTTCCAGATCGTCCGCCAGGTGCGCGCCCCACTGCGGTACGCCGCGCGAGAAAGCGTTGTGCTCCAGGTCGAACGTGTGCCGCAGATGATCGACGCCCGGCAGCATGCTGCCGAAGAACTTGCGGTTGCTGGCGATGCCGCCGACCGAGATGCCGCCGAAGCCCACGCCGTGGTAGCCTTTTTCGCGTCCGATCAGGCGCTGACGCGCGGCTTCACCGCGCACGCGGTGATAAGCGATGGCGATCTTCAGCGCGGTGTCGACCGACTCCGAGCCGGAGTTGGTGAAGAACACATGATCCAGGTCGCCGGGCGCGAGCCGGGTGAGGCGGTTGGCGAGCTCGAACGCCGCCGGATGGCCCATCTGGAACGGCGGCGCGTATTCCATCGTCGCCACCTGCCGGCTCACCGCGTCGCTGATCTCCTTGCGGGCGTGCCCGGCGTTGACGCACCACAGGCCCGCGACGGCGTCGAGCACCTGCCGGCCGTCATGCGTCCAGTAGTGCATGCCCGCGGCACGGGCCAGCAGCCGCGGAGCAGCCTTGAACTGGCGGTTGGCGGTGAAGGGCATCCACAGCGCATCGAGCTGGTCACGCGGCGGGGTGGTGGTCATCGGGGACATCCTCTGCGGGACTGAAAGCGGGAGCATGATAAGAAAATTCGACAGTAGCCTCAATGAATGCGCTCAAATCCAGCTGGCTTGGCGCAGTCGCGTTGATTATTCTAAACGCCTTGTCGCTATGTCGAGGTTGCCATGAGCATCGACGTCGGTGGTCATCTGAAATCGGTGCGCACCCTGTACGGCCTGTCGCAGCGCGAACTGGCCAAGCGCGCCGGCGTCACCAACGGCACCATCTCGCTGATCGAGCAGAACCGGGTCAGCCCTTCGATCAGTTCGCTGAAAAAGGTGCTCGACGGCATTCCCATGTCGTTGGCCGAGTTCTTCACGCTCGACCTGCAGGCCGATCCACAAGTGTTCTATGCGCGCGACGAGCTCACCGATGTCGGCGACGAGGAAGTCTCGCTGCGTCTGGTGGCGGCGCAGCGGCCGCATCGCGCCATGTCCATCATGCAGGAGCGCTATCGGCCCGGCGCCGACACCGGCGAGGACATGCTCGCCCGCAAGGGCGAGGAGGGCGGCATCGTGCTGAGCGGCCAGCTCGAGGTGACCGTCGGCAGGCAGAGCCGTGTGCTCGGCCCGGGCGATGCGTACTATTTCCCGAGCAACGTGCCGCATCGTTTCC
>JBDHQY010000121.1:0-6945 GCA_039807315.1 Steroidobacter sp.
CCGGCTGGGCGAGACGTTCGCCCTGAACGATGCGCCGGCCAGCATCACCAGCGATCCGTTCCTGCTGAGCGATCCGGACAGCGAGGCGGCGCGCAAGCCCGCCGTGCGGCCCGCCCCGAAACCGGCCGCGGCGATCAATCCGGGCGGTTTCAATTCGCTGCTCGACGGCTCCGTCGGCGACGGCCAGCGCACGGTGACGCACTCGAAGAAATCCGACGAGTGGCAGATGCAGACGCGTCCCTACGATCGCAAGACCATGGCCGCGCTGACGCCGACGACATTGGCGAACAAGGTGCCGCCCGCCAAAGCCCCGACACCCGCGCCGGCGCGCGCTGAAGCCGAACCACGCCGGCCTGCGAGCCATGGCGACCACGGCAGCGGCCTGGAAGCCTTCTGCCGCGGCGCCGGCATCGATCCCGCCGCCCTGCCCGCCGATACGCAGGCGGCGCTGCTCACACTGGCCGGCCAGATCGTGCGCGAGTCCGTGCTCGGCCTGATGGAAACGCTCAAAGGCCGGGCGGACCTGAAGAACCGGCTGCGCCTGAACCAGACCACCATCCAGCCGGGCGAGAACAATCCGCTCAAGTTCTCGGCCAGCGTCGACGAAGCGGTGCAGAAGCTGCTCGATCCGCACGGCAGCCGCTATCTCGGCCCCATCGAGGCCATTCGCGATTCGTTCGCCGATCTGCGGGCGCACCAGGCGGCGCTGGTGAGCTCGATGCAGGCCGGCATGGACGAGTTCATGAACCGCATCGAGCCGGCCGAGTTGCAGGAGCGCTTCGACCGCGGCCTGAAGCGCGGTCCACTGCTCGGCGCCGCGAACAAGATGAAGTACTGGGATCTGTACACCGAGTTCTACCAGGCACTGAACCAGCGCAACGAGCAGGGCCTGCCCTCGATCTTCGCGGAAGAAATGACGCGCGCGTACGCCGAGAAATCGGTGCAGAAAAAGAAATAACCATCGCTGCCGCGACGGCGAGCCCCCGATCCAAAGTGACTCCCGTCTGCAGGAGTGATGCAGCGGGCTATCTCGCCGCCGCTTCGCGCTGCGCCGGCGGGCCGGCGTCGGCTGCGACCCAATCCAGAATATCCATGTAGCTGCGGATGTTCTCGACGAAACGCACCGGCTCCCAGCCACGGGCGTAGCCGCGTTTGACCTGCGTGTACCACTTGGTTTGGGTCAGCAGCGGCAGATGTTCGCGCACTTCATCCCACGAATCGGGATTCTTGCCGTGCATCTGCGTGAGGATGCGCGCGTCTTCCAGATGTCCCACACCCACGTTGTAGGCCGCCAGCGTCATCCAGGTGCGATCGGGTTCGAGAATGCGGCTCGGAATCTGGTTGCGCACCCGCAGGAAATACTGCGCACCACCGAAAATGCTGTCGCGCGGGTCGAGTCTGTCCGCAATGTTCAGACCGCGGGCGGTTTCTTCGGTCAGCATCATCAGGCCGCGCACCCCGGTTGGCGAAGTCGCCGTCGGCACCCAGTGCGATTCCTGGTAGCCGATGGCCGCCAGCAGCCGCCAGTCCACGCCGACCTGGCTCGCCGCCTCCTTGAACCAGTGCCGGTACTGCGGCAGTCGTTCCTGGATGTCGTCGATGAAGACGCGGGCCTGGATGTAATCGAAGCGGTCGACGTCACCGTAGTACGTATCGAGAATCGCGGCCAGCCGGCCCTCGGCCTTGAGCGAGGCGTAGAACGCCGTGACCCGCCGCAGCAGGCTCGGATCGCGGGCGTCGACCGCCCAGGCCAGCGCCTTGCCGGCCGAGATGTCGAAAGCGATGCGGATGTCGGGATGGAAGGTGCGGCCGATGGCGAACTCGTTGGAATCGGCCACGGTGTAGTCGAACTCGCGCCGCGACAGGCGGTACAGCAGTTCCTCGGTTTCCGCGGACGGATTCTCGACCCAGGACAGATTCGGCACCGCCAGCCGCGCCTGCTCCAGCGTTGCCGCGTGCGCGCTGCCCGTCACCACTTCGATGTGGGAGTTCACCGCCTGACCGAGGTTGCGCGCCGGGGCCCTGCCCTGACGAAAGATCAGGTGCTCGCGGACCTGCTGATAAGGCGGGCCGAAACCGATCTGCGCGGGCAGCTTCATACCGCGGGTCAGGCCAGCTGCGGCGACGTGCGCGCGCCCGGATTCGAGCTCGCGCATCACGTCGCCCACGTTGGGCACGGAATACATGAACAGCCGCACCCCCAGCTCGGCGGCAAAGCGGCTGGCCAGTTCGAATTCGGGCCCCTGCGGGCCGGAGGCACCCAGGTAATAGGCACTCGGCAGGTTGCGCGTCACCACCCGCAGCTCGCCCGCCTGCATGATCTGCTCCAGCACCGTCGGCGGTTGCGAGCAGGTTGCCAGCAGCAGCGTGGCGATGATTGCCAGGGCGGCCTTCAAGTCCGTCCTCCGGCGACGGGGATCGAATGGCCGGCGGCCGAAGCGGGTGCGCAAATCATGGCCTGCAAGCCTACAGTCTTCGGCGGCAGCTGGTATAGAATGCGCGCCCTCGCGGAGAGGTGGCAGAGTGGTCGAATGTACCTGACTCGAAATCAGGCGTGGGCTTACGCCCACCGTGGGTTCGAATCCCACCCTCTCCGCCACTTTCTTCCGTAACCGGACCGAGCCTGCCTCGAAAATGTCATGAACGCCGGGAATCCCGGAGTTCGGGCATCGGCCATCTCCCCGACTCCCGCCATGCCAACGACGTGACGGGACCGGCAGCCGCTAGCAGCCGGGACCTCGAGTGCTTCGGTGCCCGGTACCGGCCTTGCACCTCCGCCTGCACGCACCGACGCCCCCCCGGATCCCAGGGTTCATCCTGGTACCCGGCTCGACAACCGGCGCATCAATAGATTTCGGGCACGAACATCTCCGCAGGCACCGGCCGGCGCACGTAATCCTCGTGGCGCTCGCGCTCGGGCAACTGGATCTCGGGCTTCATCGACGCAACGTAAGGGAACTGCTGCAGCAAGTGATGGATGCAGTTCAGGCGCGCCGCCTTCTTGTCGACCGCCTGCACCATCCACCACGGCGCCTCGGGAATGTGCGTGCGCTCCAGCATCAGTTCCTTCGCCTTGGTGTAGTCCTCCCAGCGGCGGCGCGATTCCAGGTCCATCGGCGACAGCTTCCATTGCTTCAGGGGATCGTGGATGCGCGCCAGGAAGCGCAGATGCTGCTCCTCGTCGGTGATCGAGAACCAGTATTTCAGGAGTCTCACGCCGGCACGCACCAGCATGCGTTCGAACTCGGGCACCGAGCGGAAGAATTCCTCGTGCTCATCGGGCGTGCAGAACCCCATCACGCTCTCGACACCGGCACGGTTGTACCAGCTGCGGTCGAACAGCACGATCTCGCCGGCGGCGGGCAGATGCGCAACATAGCGCTGGAAATACCATTGCGTGCGCTCGCGATCGTTCGGTGCCGGCAGCGCGACCACGCGACAGATACGAGGATTCAGCCGCTGCGTGATGCGCTTGATCGCGCCGCCCTTGCCGGCGGCATCGCGGCCTTCGAACAGGATCACCACCTTCTGACGCGTGGCCGCGACCCAGTCCTGCAGCTTGATGAGCTCGCTCTGCAACCAGAACAGCTCGCGGAAATAGCGACGACGGCTGGCCTTCTCCTGCTCCGTCTGCTCGACCGCGCGCGGCTCGATGAGCGCGCGCACGTCGCTATCCTCGTCCTCGATCTCCATCTCGAGCTCTTCGTCGTAGCTGTCGGCGAGCTCGCGGCCGATCATCCGGATCAAGGCGCCATGGTCCAGCGAGCAGAGATCGGACACGGTCAGAAGATCCTCGTCAGCAGCCAGTACAACCCGCCCGACAACAGCATCGCCATCGGCAGCGTCAGCACCCAGGCCATCAGCAGGTTGCGGATCGTCGCCCACTGCAGTCCGCAGCGGTTCGCGGCCATGGTGCCGGCGACGCCCGAGGACAGTATGTGGGTGGTCGAGACCGGCAGACCGTACATGTCGGCGGCGCCGATCGTCGCCATCGCCACCAGTTCCGCCGCAGCTCCCTGCGCATAGGTGAGATGCGATTTGCCGATCTTCTCGCCCACCGTGACCACGATACGTTTCCAGCCGACCATGGTTCCGAGGCCGAGCGCTATCGCCACGGCGACCTTGACCCACAAGGGAATGAATTTCGTCGAGGCATCGATCTGCTTCTTGAATTCCGCCAGGTTCCTGCTCGCCTCGGGAGTGAACGACACGGAGCTTTTCTGCAGGAAGCGGATCGCTTCGGAAGCCAGGTACATGTCGTTGCGAACGTTGGCGACCGCTTCGGCCGGAATGCGGCTGAACGACGCCCCCTGCGCCTGCACCTGCTCGGCGATGCTGGCGGTCACGGCGGCGAGCGCCGGCACCACCTCGGGCTCTACTTCCTTGGTGCGGACGTAAGCGGAGAGTGTCTGACGCGGGTCCGCAGGAGCCGCGGCGGGCGCCATCCGCACCAGCGACTGCTGTGTGACCTGCGCAACGGCTTCGAACTGTGTCGCCTGCGTATCGGGCAACGCCCGGTTCAGCGCGTAAGTGGTCGGCACGGTACCGACGAGAATCAGCATGATGAGCCCCATGCCCTTCTGGCCGTCGTTCGAGCCATGCGCGAACGAAACGCCGGTGCATGTGAGCACCAGCAGCGAGCGTATCCACCACGGCGGCGGCATTTTGTCCTTGGGCTCTTCGTACAATTCCTTCTTCTTCACCAGCGAGCGCAAAGCCATCAGCAGCAGCGCCGCAACGGTGAAGCCCAGCAGCGGCGAGAGCAGCAGCGACCAGCCGACCTTGGCCGCCTGCGCCCAATCCACGCCGCTGGTGCCGTCACGACCATGCATCAGCGCATTGGCAACGCCCACGCCGATGATCGAGCCGATCAGCGTGTGCGAGGAGGACGCGGGCAGGCCGAACCACCACGTACCGAGGTTCCACAGGATCGCTGCGATCAGCAGGGCGAACACCATCGCGAAGCCCGCGCCGCTGCCGACCTGCAGAATCAGCTCGACCGGCAGCAGCGAGATGATGCCGAAAGCGACTGCGCCGCTGGAAACGAGCACGCCCAGGAAATTGAAGACGCCGGACCACACGACCGCGACATTGGGCGGCAACGAGTGGGTGTAGATGACGGTTGCGACCGCGTTGGCGGTGTCGTGGAAGCCGTTGACGAACTCGAAACCGAGCGCGATCAGCAGCGCGACACCGAGGAGCAGGAACGGTACCCAAGTGGTCGTTCGGGGTCCGGTCGCGGCGACATCGGTGCCGAGGCTCCAAGCCGTATACAGCGCGCCGCCGAGCAACAGCGCCAGGAACAGGATCACCGACCCTTTACCGGGCTTCGCATCGAGGTGTGGACGGCTGGCCGGCAGTGCGGCTGCGGGGTGGCTCAGGGTGGCAAGGCTCATGCCAGTCATCGGCTCGCAGTGAAAGGACGAATGGTGACCGCCGCACGTTACGGTTTCGTGTCAGTGCTGCGGCGGCACCCGGGGCGCTGCCGTCGAAAACCTCGCGCCCAGCCGTGTCCCCCCCTGACGAGAACCCGGCCCGATCACTGGCTTTTTCCATGCCCGAACGCCCGCCCAACCCGAACCGAATGCCGGCCGCGCCGGTCCAATCCGGCGAGCTTTACAGGCCTTGGGCCGGCGGCCCACACTCGCTCCCACGATGAGTTGCCCGATGAAACAATTCGCAATAATGCTGGCCAGCGCGCTGCTCTGCATCGGCGCCGGCGCCAATGCGCAGAACACCACCGTGCCCAACGCGGCGGACGATCTGCCCGACATCGGCAGCCCCGCCCAGGCCATGATGACCCTGGAGGACGAGTATCAGATCGGCCGCATGGTGGTGCGCGGCCTGCGCGACCAGGACCAGATCCTGGATGACCCGGAGACCACCGAGTACGTGCAGTCGCTGGGCTCGCGCCTGGCGAGCGAAGCCCACGAAGGCGGCCAGCGGTTCAATTTCTTCACGGTCAAGGATCAGTCCATCAACGCCTTCGCGCTGCCCGGCGGCTTCATCGGCGTGAACGCCGGCCTGGTGCTGGAGACCAACAACGAAAGCGAGCTGGCCGGCGTGATGGCGCACGAAATCGCGCACGTCACGCAACGGCACATCGCGCGCAGCATGGCGGCGCAGAGTCGCTCCAGCCTGGTCTCCACCGCCGCGATGCTGGCGGCGATCCTGCTGGGTGCAGCCGCCGGTGGCGGCAATGGCGCAATGGCCGGCGTCGCGGCGGCGCAGACGCTGGCGATCCAGCAGCAGATCAGCTTCACCCGCGCCAACGAAACCGAAGCCGATCGCGTCGGCTTGGGAATACTGGCGCGCGCCGGCTTCGATCCTGAAGGCATGCCGGCGTTCTTCGAGACCATGAGCCGTCATGCCGGCAGCAGCGAACTGAACATTCCTGAAATGCTGCGGACTCACCCGGTGACCAGCACGCGTATTGCGGAGACCAAAGAGCGGGCACTGCAGCTCGATGTCCAACCGACGCCTGACAGCATCAGCTATGCGCTGACGCGCGAACGGCTACGTGTACTTTCGACACCCGCCGGCAAGGATCCGCAGCAATACTATGCAGCGGTCATCAAGAACGAGCCCGACGCCAGCTCGGCGCAGGTTTACGGCCAAGCCCTGGCCATGATGATGTCGGGACATGCCGACAGAGCCGTCGCGGTATTCCAGAAGCTGCGCGATGCCGATCCGAGCGTCATGCAATATCACACGGCGCTGGGACAGGCGCAGTTGCGAGCCGGCCAGGGCAAGGCCTCGCTCGCAACCTTGCAGCGCGCACGGGAGCTGTTCCCCCGCAACGTCGCCGTGACGATTCGTTACGCCGAATCGCTGATGCAGCTGGGCGATGCGAAGCGCGCGCACGAAATACTGCTGGATCTGTTCAACGTGGTGCCGCCCACCCCGGAACAGGCGCGACTCACGCCGCTGGCCGCCAACGCGGCG
>JBDHQY010000122.1:0-6892 GCA_039807315.1 Steroidobacter sp.
TGTACCGGGCAGGCGCTCAGTGCGACGGCGGCGAGAACTCCGGCGGAGAGTCTGTACATCGATTGAATTCTTGGTGGCCTCGACGAAGCGTCCCGATACGGCATCGGGGCGCTAGGGGATGATACTCCGCCACAGCTCCCGGGCGCGGGCGCCGACTTCCTGGAACACGTTGCTCTCGCAGCCCGGCTTCAGCGGCAGCTGGGTGCCCTGCGGCACGGCGACGGTGATCACCTCGTCGCCGCAGCCCGGCTTGGCGCCGTAGCCGCTGCGGTACTCCATCCAGGTTTCCTGCACTCCTTCCGGCATGGGGTGGTTGAGCGAGGTGGTGTTGAGCGACCCCATCAAGCGCGACCACACTCGCAGCGACCCGGAGGAGCCGGTGAAGCCGGTCGGGCTGTTGTCGTCGTAGCCGATCCACACCACCGCGAGATGGCTGCCGGAGAAGCCGGCGAACCAGCTGTCGCGATAATCCGATGAGGTACCGCTCTTGCCGGCGACCACCAGTCCCGACGGCAGGTTGGCGCGCGCCGCTGCGCCGGTGCCCCGCTCCATCACCTGCACCATCATGCGATTCACCTGGTACACCGCTTGGGGTGTTGCCACCGGTGTGACTTCCAGCGCGAACGCCTTGAGCGGCTTGCCTTCCGCATCGACGACGGCGCGAACCGCGCGCAGCGGCGTGTTGAAACCGCCGTTGGCGAAGGCGTTGTAGAGCTGTGCGACTTCCAGCGGCGAGACGTCCAATGCACCGAGCAGTACCGACGGCAGCTGCGGCGGTTCTTTCTCCAGGCCGAGCGTCTTGAACTCGCGCGTCACCAGTGGCAGACCCACGTCCAGTCCGAGTCGCACCGTGGCGAGATTCAGCGATTGCGCCAGCGCGCGCACCAGCGGTACCGGACCGTAGAACTCCTGCGAATAGTTCTTCGGTGCCCAGGTCTTGCCGTCGGCCAGCTTCACTTCCACCGGTCCGTCCTCGACGATGGAGGCGGCGTTGAAGCGGCCCGATTCCAGCGCCGCCAGGTAGATCACCGGTTTCACCAATGAGCCGATGGAGCGCTTGGCATCGAGCGCGCGATTGAAACCGTCGAAGCCCACCTGCCGGCCGCCCACCATCGCGATCACTTCGCCGTTCTGCGGCGCGGTGACCACGACCACGCCTTCGAGCGGCTGCGGTTTCTGTTGCTTGCGGCTCTTTTCCAGCCGGTCGAGTTCCTGCGACAGCGCCGTTTCCGCGCGCTGCTGCACCAGCGGATTCAAGGTCGAGAAGATTTTCAGGCCGGCTTCGGTCAGATCCTCCTCGCGGTAGTCGCGCCGCAGCGTGCGGCGCACCAGATCGAGGAAGGCCGGGTAGTAGCCGGCCGCCTGAGTGCCCGAGCCGGTGACACCCAGCGGTCGCGCCATGGCCCGCTTGGCCTCGCTCTCCTCGATGACGTGGTATTCGGTCATCAGCTTCAGCACCAGATCGCGCCGGATCTTGGCGCGCTCCGGGTGACGTCGCGGATCGTAGTACGAAGGCCCGCGCACGATGGCGACCAGCAGCGCCACTTCGTGCAGCTGCAGCTCGGCCAGCGGCTTGCCGAAATAGAACTGGCTGGCCAGGCCGAAGCCGTGGATCGCGCGCCGGCCGTCCTGGCCGAGATAGATCTCGTTGATGTAGGCGTTCAGCAGGTCCTGCTTCTCGAAATGCACTTCCAGCAACATGGCCATGAAGGCTTCCTCGATCTTGCGACCGAGGGTGCGGCGATTGTCGAGGAAGTAGCTCTTGACCAGCTGCTGGGTCAGGGTCGAGCCGCCCTGCTCGATCTGCCCGGCGCGCATGTTGACCCAGGCGGCACGCAGGATGGCGCTCACGTTCACGCCGTGGTGCGTGTCGAACTTGCGATCCTCCACCACTTTCAGCGCGGCCGTGAGCTGCGCCGGCACCTGATCCGGCGTCACCACCACGCGGTCTTCGCCGTGGATCGGGAAAATGCTGCCGATCAGCAGCGGATCGAGCCGGAAAATGGGCACGTCCTGGTTGCCGTTGCGCAGGGTCTCGATGGCGTTGCCGCTGCTGATGGCGGTCAGCGGCTGCGATTCCTGCACCTCGTCCCAGAACGCGAAGCGGCGGCTGACGAAATCGATGCGTGTGCCGCGCCGGCGGTAGCTACCGGGATCCTTGGGCGTGTCGACCCGGTGATAGCCGAGCCGCTGCAGCTCGCCTTCGAGCGCGTCGGCGCTGAAGGATTGCCCCACGTACAGCTCGGTGGGCTCGGCGTAGACCTGTGCCGGCAAGGTCCAGCGCCGGCCCTCGAACTGCGCCGTCACGATCCGGTCCAGGTACAACAGCCAGCCCAGCAGCGCGATCAGGCCCACGCCGACCACCAGGGCCGCGCCGATCAGGATCTGCTTGCGGAATTTCTTGAGGATGGAGCGGAGCTTGTTCAGTTTTGGCATCGGGGCGGACGAGGAAACTCAATTGCGGCTGCTACAGATAAGGAAATTTACCGACAAAGGTTCCGCCTCCTGGAGGCTTTGGATGCGCGGCAGGCCGCAGCCGTTCCACGATTGCCGCAAGTGTGGTCCGGGATTCTGGCAAAGCGGTGGCGAATTCTGGTGAGCCAGCCCGGTGATGGCAAGGTTTGCGCGGGATGGGGTGCGGTGTCGCCCGCCGCCGGCCGCAACTAGCGCTTCCAGAACGTGGGCGAGACCAGCACCAGCAGCGGAAACACTTCCAGTCGGCCGAGCAGCATGGCCAGCACGCAGATCCATTTGCCGGGATCGCTCAGCATCGTGAAATTCGCGGCCACCGTACCCAGGCCGGTGCCGGTGTTGGTCATGCACGCCGCAATGGCGGAGAAGGCCGTGACCTGGTCCACGCCGGTCGCCAGCAGCAGTACCATCAGGATGCCGAAGGCGATCATGTAGACGGCGAAGAAGCCCCATACGGCGTCGATCACCCGCATGTCGATGGGTTTCGCGCCCAGCTTCACCGGCAGCTCGGCGCTCGGATGCACCAGTTGATTGACCTCGCGCTGGCCCTGCTTCCAGATGAGCAGCCAGCGCACGATCTTCATGCCGCCGGAGGTCGAGCCGGCGCAGCCGCCGACGAAGGCGGACAACACCAGGATGACCGGCAGCGCTCCCGGCCAGTGCGTGAAGTCGTCGGTGACGAAGCCGGCGGTGGTCTGCATCGACACGGCCTGGAAGATGGCTAGCCGCAGCGCCTCGCCGGGCTCGTCGATGTGCCTGGTGAGCCACAGCACCAGCGTGTACAGCGCGATGCTCGAGACCAGGATCCATACGAACATCCTGAACTCGGGATCGCGGAAGTAGTTGGTCAGGCGCCGATGGCGCCACGCCAGGAAATGCAGCGAGAAGTTCACGCCGCCGATGAACATGAATACGACCGCGATGGCTTCGATGACCGGATTGTCGTAGTACGCTAGGCTCGAGTCGTGCGTGGAGTTGCCGCCGGTCGAGACGGTGGAGAAGCTGTGGGCGAGGGCGTCGAACGGCGTCATGCCGGCGGCCCAGTAGGCAGCTGCGCAGGCGATGGTGATGGCGACGTAGATGATCCAGAGCGCCTTGGCGGTCTCGGTGATGCGTGGCGTCAGTTTCGAATCCTTCACCGGTCCGGGAGTTTCCGCGCGCAGCAGCTGCATGCCGCCAACCCCCAGCATCGGCAGCAATGCCACCGCCAGCACCACGATGCCGATGCCGCCCAGCCATTCGACCTGGCCGCGGTAATAGAGGACCGAAGCCGGCAGACGCTCGATCGAGGGAAAGATGATGGCGCCGGTGGTGGTGAAGCCGGACACCGCCTCGAAGATCGCGTCGGTGAGCGAGAGATCGAGCTGATCCGAGAGCAGCAGCGGCACCGCGCCGGCAGCACCCAGCACCACCCAGAACAATGCCACGATCAGAAATCCGTCGCGCAGCCGCAGCTCGCGCATCCTGGTGCGCACCGGCCACCACGCCAGTGCGCCGACCACCAGCAGCGCCAGGAAAGCGTGAAAGAACGGCAGCGCGTTGCCGTCGCCGAACTGCAGCGATACGAACACCGGCGGCAGCATGGTCACGCTGAACAGCATCAGCAGCAGACCCAGGATGCGCTGGACGACGAGAAAATTCATAAGATCCTCACCCTGCCCGCTCCTGCAGCCGCAGGGCAGAGCTGCTTGCCTTCATCTGCCCTTGCGTTTCGGCACATCGAACAGCCGCTCCACCGCTTCGATATGGCGGCGGTCGGTGAGGAACATGATGACGTGATCGTCCCGGTGAATCATGGTGTCGTGATGCGCGATCAGGACTTCATCGCCGCGCACCACCGCACCGATCGTGGTGCCGTCGGGCAGCGGGATGTCCTCGATGCGCCGGCCGATCACGCGGCCTTCGCCCTGCGTGCCGTGCGCGACTGCTTCGATGGCCTCGGCGGCACCGCGCCGCAAGGAATGTACGCGCACGACATCGCCGCGACGAACGTGCGCCAGCAGCGAGCCGATGGTCACTTGCTGCGGTGACAGCGCCACGTCGATCGAGCCGCTTTCCATAAGCTCTGCGTAGGCCGGCCGGTTGATCAGCGCCATCACCTTGTGACAGCCCAACCGCTTGGCGAGCATGGCCGAGAGAATGTTGGCCTCTTCCGCGTTCGTCACCGCGACGAACACGTCGGCGCTGTCGATGTTCTCCTCCAGCAGCAGATCTTCGTCGGCAGCATCGCCGTTCAGCACGATGGTGTTGCCCAGCTGCTCGGAAATGCGCCGGGCGCGCCGCTGGTCGCGCTCGATCAGCTTCACCTGGTGTTCCAGCTCCAGCCGTTGCGCCAGGCGCAGGCCGATGTTGCCGCCGCCGGCGATGACGACGCGGCGCACCGGATCTTCGAGCTTCTGCATCTCGTTCATCACCAGGCGGATGTCGTCGCGTGCCGCGAGGAAGAACACTTCGTCGCCATGCTCGATGACGGTGTCGCCCTGCGGCTTCACGCTTTGTCCGCCACGGTAGATCGCCGCCACGCGCGCATCGCGTCCTTTGATGTGCGTATGCAGCTGATTCAGCTGCTGGCCGACCAAGGCGCCGCCGCGCAAGGCTTTCACGCCGACCAGTCGTACGCGGCCGTCGGCGAAATCGAGTACCTGCAGTGCGCCCGGATACTGGATCAGGCGCACGACGTGATCGGTGACCAGCTGCTCGGGGCTGATGGTGACGTCGACCGCGAACGCGCGATCTTCATCGGTGAACAATTTTGAATGGCGCGTGTAGTCGGCGGAGCGAATGCGCGCGATGCGCGTGGCATCCTTGTTGAACAGCGTGTGCACGACCTGGCAGGCGACCATGTTCACTTCATCGCTGTTGGTCAGTGCGACGAACACGTCTGCATCCTTGGCGCCGGCCGCGTCCAAGGTCGTGGGGAAAGCCCCGTTTCCCGCCAGTGTGCGGATATCCAGGCGATCCTGCAGGTCGCGCAGCAGCTCGTCGTTGACGTCCACCACCGTGACTTCGTTCGCCTCTTCGCGGGCGAGATGCGTCGCTGCCGTCTTGCCGACCTGGCCAGCGCCGAGAATGATGATTTTCATGCGGCGCGGTCCGTTGGTCTCATACCGGTTCCAGGTTCGCGTACGCCAGCATCAGCCACTTGGTGCCCTGGCGCTCGAAATTGACCTGCACCCGGGCATGGCTGCCCTGGCCTTCCAGATCGAGAATGATGCCGTCGCCGAATTTGCCGTGGCGCACGCGCTGACCCAGGCGGATACTGCTGGCCGGCGCTTCTTCCTCGATGCGGCCTTGTCGCGGCGTGTACACCGGGCGCGAGATCTGGATGCGCGGCCGGATCTCTTCCAGCAGCTCGGGAGGTATTTCCTTGATGAAGCGCGACGGCGTGCCGTAGCTGTCCACACCGTGCAGACGGCGTTGCTCGGCATACGACAGATACAGCTGCTTCATGGCGCGCGTGGTGCCGACGTAGCACAGACGGCGCTCTTCCTCGAGGCCGGCGACATCGGTGATCGAGCGCTGGTGCGGAAACAGGCCGTCTTCCAGGCCGCACAGGAACACCACCGGAAACTCCAGACCCTTGGCCGAGTGCAGCGTCATCATCTGCACGCTGTCTTCCCATTCGTCCGCCTGCTCTTCGCCGGACTCCAGCACGGCGTGCGCCAGGAAATTCGCCAGCGCCGACATCTGCGTGGCTTCATCGGGCTCGAAGCCGCGCGCGGCGGTCACCAGTTCCTCCAGGTTCTCCGCCTTCGCCTCGCCGCGATCGCCCTTGCTTTCCTGCTTGTAGTAGGCAATCAGGCCGCTGGCGTTGATGATGTGATCGACCTGCTCGTGCAGCGGCAGCATGCGCGTCTGCTGCTCCAGTTGCTCGATCAGCAGCAGGAAGCCGTGCAGGTTCTGCCCCAGGCGGCTGCCCAGCTCGCCGATACACGCTCCGGCCGCTTCCCACATGGAGCAGGCGTTGGCGCGCGCGTAATTGCGGACCGTATCCAGCGTCTTGTTGCCGATGCCGCGCGCCGGCAGGTTCACGATGCGCTCGAACGATGCGTCGTCCGCGCGATTGAAGATCAGGCGCATGTACGCCAGCGCGTCCTTGATTTCGGCGCGTTCGAAGAATCGCAGGCCGCCGTAGACACGATACGGAATGCGTGCCGAAAGCAGCGCTTCTTCGAAGGTTCGCGACTGGGCGTTGGAGCGGTACAGAATCGCGCAATCCGCGCGCCGGCCGCCTTTCAGATTCCACTCGCGGATGCGGTTCACCACGAAGTCGGCTTCGTCGCGCTCGTTGAATGCGGCGTACATCTTCACCGGTTCACCCGGCTCGCCGCTGGTCCACAGATTCTTGCCGAGCCGGCCGCTGTTGTTGCGGATCAGCGCATTGGCCGCTTCCAGGATGTTGCCGGTGGAGCGGTAGTTC
>JBDHQY010000123.1:0-6878 GCA_039807315.1 Steroidobacter sp.
GCCCGGGTGCGCCGCCCGCCACTCCCGCAACAGCGGCTGCAGCCACAACGCCAGCGACGGCAAGGCACTGAGCGCGATACCCTGCTTAGAACGCGCCAGCTGCAGGGTGTGCTGCGCCCAGCGCAGTTGGTCGAAGCCGATGCGCACATTCTCGTAGTACACGCGGCCCCAGGAGGTCAGCGCCAGCGAGCGGCCGTTGCGCTCGAACAGCCGCACGTTCAGCGCCTCTTCGATCTTGCGCAGCTGCTGGCTCACCGCACCGGGCGAAACACCCAGCTCATCCGCGGCAGCCGCCACACCGCCGCAACGGGCCACCGCTTCGAAGGCCTGGATGGCCCGCATGGTCGGAAGAGGTGTTATGGTGGATCTGCGCTCCATACTTCAGCCGTAATGCGATGTATTGAAGTTGCATTCGATCTCGATATGTCTATACATTAAAGCACACGTAAGCACGCCGAGGCGAACGGAAAGTTGATGAGACCACAGCCGCTCCAAGACCAGCTGCCGTGCCAGCGGATCTGGTGCAATGCACGCTTGGTCACACTGGCCGCCGATCGACCGGGACTGGGCGTCGTGGAGCACGGCGCGGTCGCGGTTCGTGACGGCCGCATCGTCTACGCCGGCGCCGAAGCCGAGCTGCCGGCCGCATGGCGCGCGCAGGCCGAGACCATCGACTGCGAAGGCCGCTGGATCACCCCCGGCCTGATCGACTGCCACACGCATCTGGTCCACGCCGGCAATCGCGCCAATGAATTCGAGCAACGGCTGAACGGTGCGAGCTATCAGGAGATCGCGCGCGCCGGCGGCGGCATCGTCGCTTCGCTGAAGGCCCTGCGCGCCGCCTCGGAAGACGAGCTGGCACGCCAGTCGCTGGCACGACTGGATGCGTTGATCGCCGAAGGCGTCACCACCGTCGAGATCAAGTCGGGCTACGGACTGGACCTGGACAACGAGCGCAAGTCGCTGCGCGTGGCACGCCGGCTGGCAACCGAGCGTCCGGTGACCATCCGCACGACCTTTCTCGGCGCCCATGCGCTGCCGCCCGAAGCCCAGGGCGACAAGAGCGCCTATGTCGAGAAGGTGGCGCGCGAGATGCTGCCGGCGCTGGCGGCCGAAGGATTGGTCGATGCCGTCGACGGTTTCTGCGAGACGATTGCGTTCTCGCCCGATCAGATCACGCAGGTGTTCGCTGCAGCCGCGGCACACGGGCTGCGCGTCAAACTGCATGCCGATCAGTTGTCCAATCTCGGTGGCGCCGCCCTCGCCGCCCGCTATGCCGCGCTGTCGGCGGATCATCTGGAGCACACCGACGAAGCCGGGGTCGCCGCCATGGCGCAAGCCGGCACCGTAGCCGTGGTGCTGCCGGGCGCTTTCTATTTTCTTCGCGAGACACAACAACCGCCGATCGCGCTGCTGCGTCGGTACCGGGTACCGATGGCGGTGGCAACCGACTCGAACCCCGGCACCTCGCCGCTCACATCGCTGCTGCTGGCAATGAACATGGCCGCGACGCTGTTCCACATGACCGTCGATGAATGTCTTGCCGGGGTCACGCGTGAAGCCGCCCGCGCGCTCGGTCTGGGCGATCAGGCCGGCACGCTGGAGAGCGGCAAGTGGGCGGACCTGGCGATCTGGGACATCGAACGGCCGGCCGAGCTCGTCTACCGCATGGGATTCAATCCGCTCAATACCCGCATCTGGAGAGGTCGATGACCGCAATCACTTTGCAGCCCGGCGCCGCCACACTCGAAGCGTGGCGCGCGATCTATCGTGGCGCAGTTCCGAAGCTCGACCCCGCCTGTCGAGCGGCAGTGGAAAGCGGTGCGCAGGCGGTAGCGCGCATCGTCGCCAAGGGCGACCCGGTCTATGGCATCAACACCGGCTTCGGCAAGCTCGCCAGCGTGCGGATCAACACATCCGATCTCGCCAAGCTCCAACGCAACATCGTGCTCTCGCACGCGGCCGGCGTCGGCGAGCCCACGCCGGTCAAGGTAGTGCGCTTGATGATGGCGCTGAAGCTGGCCAGCGTCGGCCAGGGGGCCTCGGGCGTGCAACCGCGCACCCTCGACCTGCTCGAAGCCATGCTGGCGCACGATATCGTGCCGGTGGTGCCATCGCAGGGCTCGGTCGGCGCGTCCGGCGACCTGGCGCCGCTGGCGCACATGACGGCGATCATGATCGGCGTGGGTGAAGCTTTCACCAAGGCCGGCCGGCTGCCGGCACGCGAAGCATTGGCGCAGGCCGGCCTGGAGCCGATCGTGCTCGGTCCCAAGGAAGGTCTCGCCCTGCTCAACGGCACGCAATTCTCCACCGCCGCAGCCCTCGCAGGCCTGTTCGATGCCGAGACGCTGTACCAGGCCGCGCTGGTGACCGGAGCGCTGGCTACGGAAGGCGCGCGCGGAACCGACACGCCATTCGATTCCCGCATCCATAAGCTGCGCAAGCATCGCGGCCAGATCGAAACGGCAGAAGCGCTGCGCCAGCTGATGGCAGGCAGCGCGCTGCGCGCCTCGCATCTCGTCAACGACGATCGCGTGCAGGATCCTTACTGCCTACGATGCCAGCCACAGGTGATGGGTGCCTGCCTCGACATGCTGCGGCACGCCGGTTCGTTCCTGGAGACGGAAGCGAACGGCGTTTCCGACAACCCGCTGATCTTCGCCAGCGAGGACCAGGCGCTTTCCGGCGGCAATTTCCATGCGGAGCCCGTTGCCTTCGCCGCGGACATGATTGCGGTGGCCGTGTGCGAAATCGGCTCGATCGCCGAACGGCGCATCGCCATGCTGGTCGATCCCGCCCTCTCCGGCCTGCCGCCGTTTCTGGCGCCGAGCCCCGGGCTCAACTCCGGCTTCATGCTGCCGCAGGTGACCGCCGCCGCGCTGGTGTCGGAGAACAAGCAGCGCGCCTATCCGGCCAGCGTCGATTCGATTCCGACCTCGGCCAATCAGGAAGACCACGTATCGATGGCCGCGCACGGCGCCCGCCGGCTGCTGCCGATGGTGGAGAACGCCACCGCGGTGATCGCCATCGAGTTGCTGGCCGCGGCCCAGGCCTGCGATTTCCATGCGCCGCTCACCTCGAGCGTTCCGCTCGAAGCGGCGCGCGCCCTGCTCCGCCACAGCGTGCCTCGTTTCGACGAGGACCGGTATTTCCATCCCGACATCGACAAGGCCATCGGCCTGGTACGCAGCGGTGCCGTCGCCGCCGCAGCCAGCAGCGTCGCGCTTCCGCAGGTCGCCAAGGCATCCGCATAAACCATCGAGACAGGTGCGCCGGCCGCCGTCGGGCGACATCGAACCCGTCTCCCACCTTCGTGAGATCCGAAATGAACCGCACCGACACTACCCGCGTGATCCGCGCGCCGCACGGCAACACCCTGTCCGCAAAGAGCTGGCT
Source organism: Steroidobacter sp. (assembly GCA_039807315.1). GTDB lineage: Bacteria > Pseudomonadota > Gammaproteobacteria > Steroidobacterales > Steroidobacteraceae > Steroidobacter. The sequence continues at coordinate 3,397 of JBDHQY010000123.1, forward strand.
GACCGAAGCCCCGCTGCGCATGCTCATGAACAACCTCGACCCCGAGGTCGCCGAACGCCCGCAGGAACTGGTGGTGTACGGCGGCATCGGCCGGGCGGCCCGCGACTGGGACAGCTTCGACCGCATCGTCGACGCCCTGAAGCGGCTGGAAGCCGATCAGACGCTGCTGGTGCAATCCGGCAAGCCGGTCGGCATCTTCCGCACGCATCCGGATGCGCCGCGCGTGCTCATCGCCAACTCCAACCTGGTGCCGCACTGGGGCAACTGGGACCATTTCAACGAACTCGACCGCAAGGGCCTGATGATGTACGGCCAGATGACCGCCGGGTCCTGGATCTACATCGGCTCGCAAGGCATCGTGCAGGGCACCTACGAGACTTTCGTCGAGATGGGCCGCCAGCACTACGGCGGCAACCTCGCCGGCAAGTGGATTCTGACGGCGGGCCTGGGCGGCATGGGCGGCGCGCAACCGCTGGCCGCCACCATGGCGGGCGCTTCCTGCCTCGCCATCGAGTGCCGCCCGAGCAGCATCGAATTCCGGTTACGCACCGGCTACGTGGACGTGCAGGCGCGCGATCTGGATGAGGCGCTCACCATCATCGAGCGCGCCGGCAAGGAACGGAAGGCCATCTCGGTCGCATTGCTCGGCAACGCCGCGGACGTGGTGCCGGAGCTGGTGCGCCGCGGCGTCCGTCCCGATGCCGTCACCGACCAGACCTCGGCGCACGATCCGATCAACGGCTACCTGCCGCAGGGCTGGACGCTGGAGCAATGGGAGTCCACACGCGTCAGCGATCCAGCGGCGGTCGCCAGCGCCGCCAAGAAATCCATGGCCGTGCATGTGCAGGCCATGATCGAGTTCAAGAAGATGGGCGTGCCCACCTTCGACTACGGCAACAACATTCGGCAGATGGCGCTGGAAATGGGCGTGCGCGATGCGTTCGCCTTCCCCGGCTTCGTGCCGGCCTACATCCGGCCGCTGTTCTGTCGCGGCATCGGTCCGTTCCGCTGGGCGGCGCTGTCGGGCGATCCGGAGGACATCCGCAAGACCGACGCGAAGGTGAAGGAGCTGCTGCCGCACGACAAGCACCTGCACAACTGGCTCGACATGGCCCAGCAGCGCATCAAGTTCCAGGGCCTGCCCGCACGCATCTGCTGGGTGGGCCTGGGCGAGCGTCATCGGCTGGGGCTCGCCTTCAACGAGATGGTCGCTCGCGGCGAGCTGTCGGCGCCCGTCGTCATCGGCCGCGATCACCTGGACTCCGGCTCGGTCGCTTCGCCCAATCGCGAGACCGAAGCGATGCAGGATGGATCGGATGCCGTTTCCGACTGGCCGCTGCTCAACGCGCTGCTCAACACGGCGTCGGGCGCCACCTGGGTATCGCTGCACCACGGCGGCGGTGTAGGCATGGGGTTCTCGCAGCATGCGGGCGTGGTGATCGTCTGCGACGGCACCCCCGAAGCGTCGAAGCGCGTCGGCCGCGTGCTGTGGAATGATCCGGCAACCGGCGTCATGCGCCATGCCGATGCGGGCTATGAGATCGCCATTGAGTGCGCGCGCAAGAACAATCTGGACCTGCCGGGCATCCTGCGCTGACGGCGCAGCCGGACCGGGCAGGATCGTGGTGCGTCGTCCCCTCATCCCTGGAATGCGGCGCGTGGCAATCGGCGTCGATTGCCCGCGCGCGCATCGGGAAGTGGGGTCTGCGAGTGCCGCCATACCCGGCCCGACAGTTAAGGTCGTTTACAAAGCCTCAGTTTTTCTAAATAAAACCTCACCCAAAACCTGTTTGTCCGCATATCGGCGCCACCCACAATGGACTCCGCACTGGTGGAGGTCCGCATGTATCTCAAGAATGCTTGGTACGTCGCCGCCTGGGACCACGAGTTGGGGCGCGAGCCGAAAGCCGTCACGATGCTCGACGAGCGCATCGTGCTCTACCGCACCAGCAACGGCCGGCCGGCGGCCCTCGAGGATGCCTGCCCGCATCGCAAGCTGCCGCTGTCGATGGGACGTATCAAAGGCGACGCGATCGAATGCGGCTACCACGGACTGACGTTCGACAGCACCGGCACCTGCACGCGCGCGGCCTGCGTCGATCGCATTCCTACGCTGGCGAGGGTGCGCTCCTACCCGGTGGAAGAGCGCTACGGCCTCATCTGGGTGTGGATGGGCCAGGCGCAGCTGGCGGATCCCGCCCGCATCTTCCAGGTCGAGCATTGGGGCGATCCGGCCTGGGGACTGAATCGCGGCGACTCGATGACGGTCGACTGCAATTACCTGTACATCACCGACAATCTGCTCGATCCCTCGCACGTGGCCTGGGTGCATCAAAGCTCCTTCGGCAGCGCGGCCTGCGAAGCGACCGCCCTGAGCACGGTGCTGAGCGAGGACGGCGTCACCGTCTCGCGCTGGATGATCGATGCCGAGCCGGCGCCGTTCTACGCTCCGTTCCTCAAGTTCCGCGGCAACTGCGATCGCAAGCAGCACTACGAGGTGCGCTTCCCGTCGCACGCGATCATCAAGGCGATCTTCGTGCCGGCCGGTACCGGCAGCGACGACCGTCCGCTGCATCCGGACGTCTTCCTGATGGACAGCTACAACTTCATGACGCCGGAGACCGAGGGCCGCACGCGCTACTACTGGTTCCAGATGCGCAACTTCTCGCCCGACGATGCCGAGGTCTCGGCGAAGTTCGCGGCTTCGGTGCGCGATGCCTTCGAAGAGGACCGCGTCATCATGCAGGCGGTGCACCGCGGCATGGCCGACAAGCGCTCGCCCAACATCGATTTGAAGATCGACCTGGGCCCGTTGCGGTTCCGTCAGCGCCTGGCGCAGATGATCGCCGCCGAGCAGGCCCCAGCCGAGAAACCGAGGCTGGCGGTCGCGGAATGAGCCAGCCACGGCCGACCGCAGGCACGGACGACATGTTCCGGCAGCCGCTCGAAGCAGACCTAGATGCTGAAACGGTCGGCGCACCGGCCGCCGCAGTGCCGGCTTGCGCGGCGGCATCTATGCCGACCGCCGCCGTGGCCGCACAATCGCCGACAGTGGAGTTTCGCAAGTCGGGGCGCAGCGCCGTCTGGGACGATTCGCTTTCGCTGCTGGACTTCGCCGAGCAGCAGGGACTCACGCCGGATTTCAGCTGCCGCGCCGGCATCTGCGGCAGCTGCAAGACGACCCTGATCGCGGGCGAGATCACCTACTTCCAGGAACCGCTCGACATGCCCGAAGCCGGCAGCGTGCTCATCTGCAGCTGCCAGCCCAAGGGCCCGATCGTTCTGGATCTCTGAATGACTGACAAGGAGACAATCGTGCAGATTCGACGCAGATCCTGGGAGTTGACGGATGGCCACTAACCCTTCGCGGCGGCCCGGCTCCGCCTTGGCCTTCAATCCGCATGTAGCGGCCCTGCCCACGTACAACGCGGGCATGAACGTCGCGGTCGCCCGCTCCATCAGCGGTCGCGACGACATCGCCC
>JBDHQY010000124.1:0-6844 GCA_039807315.1 Steroidobacter sp.
GCACCAGCTCGATCACCGCGCCGTTGCCGTCGATCCGCCGCACCATCGCTTCCAGGCCATTGGAGTCCTTCTGATACAGGAACTGGTTGGCGTGCCAGTCGCGCACCATCGGGCCCTGCACCCGATAGAAGGTGCGCGCGTGCTCCTGCCACGAGGCCATGTTCTTGCCGTGCTTCTCCCAGAAATTCGCCGGCAGCTCCAGCGCGCCGGTGTAGAGAAGATCGGCATCCTCGATGGTCTTGTCGCTGTAGTAGTCCTCGGCCTGGACGCCGATGATCGAGGCCTTGATACGCAGGTTGATGTCCTTGGACACCAGCGTGACGCGCGCCCCGGCGTGTTGTTTCTGCAGCGCCAACGTCTGCGCCAGGATGGCATTGTCCGCGCCGTGGCCCGGCAGCGTGTCGGGCAACCCGCCGTTCAGCACGCGCGTCTGGAAAAACAGGCGCCCCGTGGCCCGCTTCTTGTGAGCGTTGGTGTACTTCGCCGCCGGCAGCTCCAGTCCCTTGTCGATCTGGCTCTTGCTGGCATTCGCCATCAGCTCGTCCAGGAAGCGGCTGACCTGACGCACGTTGCGAGCCGCCTCGGACAGGCCTTTCTTGCCGGCGTCCAGCTCCTCCAGGACGATCATGGGAATGAACACGTCGTGCTCTTCGAAGCGGAAGATGGCGGTCGGGTCGTGCATCAGGACATTGGTGTCGAGCACGAAGATGCGTCGCTCGCGACCGCGGGCCGCGGCGCGGCCGCGACGGGGGACGGGGGTGTCGCCTTTGATCATTGAGCCTCCTCGAGGTGAAGGTGCGACCGGCGACTGTGTCTACAGGGCTTTGACAGCGGTCAGCACCTCGTCGGCGTGTCCAGGGACTTTCACTTTGCGCCATTCATGTTTCAAAACACCTTTGCCGTCGATGAGGAAGGTGCTGCGCTCCACGCCCATGTACTTGCGCCCGTACAGGCTCTTTTCCTTGTACACGCCGAACAGCTCGCACAGGCGCAGGTCCTCGTCGGCCAGCAGCTCGAACGGGAACGCCATCTTCTCCTTGAATCTCTCGTGCGACTTGAGACTGTCGGGCGATACCCCGACCACCACGGCGCCGGCCTTCTTGAACGCAGGGTAGAGATCGCGGAAGGCTTCGCCTTCCTTGGTGCAACCCGGTGTGTTGTCGCGCGGATAGAAATAGAGGACCAGCTTCTTGCCAGCCGCGTCGGCCAGCCTGAAGCTCTTGCCGCCGGTCGCGGGCCGGGAGAACGCCGGAACTTTCTTGTCGATCTGCAAGGCGCTGGCAGACATCAGGACTTCAAGGGTTCGAGAATGGCATCGAGATTGAACTGGTCGCAGAAATCCATGAACTCTTCGCGCAATGCCGCGATATGGATCTTGGACGGAATGTGCGCGACCAGCTGCACGGAGAACATCGGTGCGCCGGTGTGCGCGGCCGCATAGCTACGGGTGCTCAGCTCCGCGATGTCGATACCGCGCGAACTGAAGAATCCGGCCAGGTTGAACACGATGCCCGGCTGGTCCAGGCACACCACATCCACCGAGTAGGTGACCACATCCTTGCGCGGCTCGCGCTGCTCGGTGCGGCGCACGGTGATGGTGATGCCGCTGGCGTCGCTCAGCTTCTTCAGCTCGGTCTCCAGCTTCGCCAGCGTGTGCCAGTTGCCCGACACCAGCAGCAGCATGGCGAATTCGCTGCCGAAAGCGTTCATGCGACTGTCGACGATATTGCCGGAGCAGTCGAGCACGACCCGCGTGAGATCGAACACCAGACCGGTACGGTCGCTGCCCAGCGCGCAGATGACGATGAATTGCATCGAATGGAAGGAATGAAGGAAACCTGGCTTCGAGTGTACAGGCTGCGCTCCATTTATAAAGGTCCTTGCGCCGCCCCGAGCGCGGCCAGTAGGATCACGCCTTCCCCTCTGCAAGGATTCCCATGTTCAGCGGCAGCATCGTGGCGATCGTGACGCCCATGCAGGCGGACGGCGCGGTGGATTTCGGCGCGCTCGACCGCCTGGTCCAGTTCCATCTCGATAACGGCACCAACGGCATCGTGGCCGTGGGTACCACCGGTGAATCGGCGACGCTGGACGTGGCCGAGCACATCGAAGTGGTCCGCCGCGTCGTGGCGAAAGTAGCCAAGCGCGTCCCGGTCATCGCCGGCACCGGCGCCAACTCCACCAGTGAGGCCATCGAGCTGACCCGCCGCGCGACGGACGCCGGCGCGGACGCGGGCCTGCTGGTCACGCCCTATTACAACAAGCCGACGCAGGAAGGCCTGTATCAGCACTTCAAGGCGGTCGCGGCCGCCGTCTCGATCCCGCTGGTCCTTTACAACGTCCCCGGCCGTACCGCCTGCGACATGCAGCCGGAGACGGTGGCGCGGCTGGCCGGCGTCCCCAATATAGTGGGGCTCAAGGAAGCCAGCGGCTCGCTGGAGCGCAACCGCAAGCTGATCTCGCTGGTGGGCGACAAGATCACCCTGCTGAGCGGCGACGACGACATCGCGGTGGAAAGCGTTCTGGAAGGCTTCCGGGGCGTCATTTCGGTCACCGCCAACGTGGCCCCGCGGCAGATGCATGACGCCATGGCCGCCGCCCTGGATGGCAAGGTGGACGAAGCCCGCCGCATCAACCAGAACCTGGCGGCCCTGCACCGCACCCTGTTCCTGGAATCCAACCCCATTCCCGTCAAGTGGGCCCTGGCCCGCATGGGCCTGATCGGCGGCGCGCTGCGGCTGCCTCTGACCCCGTTCGCCCAGCCGTACCACGCCCAGGTCCTGGACGCGCTGCGCAGCGCCGGAATCGCGTTTGCCTGACGCCCTGCCCGACGTGTAACCTTCGCGCCCCTGACAGGACGTCGTCGGGCGCGGAGAGGTGGCCGAGTGGTCGAAGGCGCTGGACTGGAATTCCAGTAACATCTTCACGGGTGTTCGTGGGTTCGAATCCCACCCTCTCCGCCAATATTTCCCTCGCTCCCTGCCAGCTACCGAAGAAAAGCAGCGAGTTGCGGGAAAGCGGCGCGCCCGCCATGCTCTCCACCGCCACCATGGAAATGCGCGCCCGGGTGGAGCCGCTAAACCATCGCACCCTCGAACCTTGCCGCTTCGACAATCTCGAAGCCTTATGAAACGTCACGGCGGCAGCCTGACGACCCGGTCGGCCTGGATCGATTCGGGTTCGCAGTTCGATCCACGGCTACCCGGAAGCAGGTCGAATGAATTCGCGAACCCTGACCAAGACCCCTCGCCCCGCGGAGTATCCTGGCTGCCGGGGATGCTCGACCCGAGCATTGTGTCCGGCTGACAAGGTGCCGCGAGTTCCATGAAGCTGTTTCGATTCGGCAAGACCGGGTACGAACGTCCCGGCGTGATCGACAACGAAGGCATGCCGCGAGACGTTTCCCCGTTGATCGAAGATTTCAGCGGAACCCATCTCTGCCGTACCAGCTTGGCGCGGCTGCGAACCGTCGATCTGCAGTCGCTGCCGCAGATCCCCCCACGCATGCGCATTGGCCCATGCGTGGGCGGGACGCGCAATTTCATCGCCGTGGGTCTCAATTATGCCGATCACGCCGCGGAAAGCGCTTTGGCAATCCCCAGCGAGCCCGTGCTTTTCAACAAGGCGCCTTCGTGCATCGTCGGGCCGAACGATGACCTGGAGCTTCCGCCAGGATCGCGAAAAACGGACTGGGAGGTCGAGCTCGCCATCGTCATCGGAGAGTACGCATACGGCGTGAAGGAATCGGCAGCGCTCGACGTCATCGCGGGTTACTGCGTGTGCCACGATGTCTCCGAGCGCGCCTTGCAGCTCGAGGGAACCGGGCAATGGATGAAGGGCAAGGGCTGTCCCAGCTTCGGACCTCTAGGGCCCTGGCTGGTCACGCCCGATGAGATCGAAGACGTACAGTCCCTCTCGCTTTGGCTCGACGTCAACGGACAGCCCATGCAGCGCGGCTCCACCGCCACGATGATTTTTGGCGTGCGCCATCTCGTGGCGTACATCTCGCAGTTCATGACACTGGAGCCTGGCGACGTGATCACGACCGGAACGCCGCCGGGAGTCGGCCTGGGCAAGAAGCCCACACCGATCTATCTCCAGCCCGGCGACATCGTGACGCTGGGGATCGACCAATTGGGAAGCCAGCGGCAGCGCTGCGTTCCAAGCTCACGCTGACCGGCGGCGCGCAGCCGCTTGCCGCGTGTCAGAAGCATACCGAGCTTCGATCGAAAGCCCGCCCAGCTCGACGACCTGAGCTCCATCGACGTCTGCCGCGGAGCAGGATCGCAGTTCGATGCGCAACTACAGCTCCTTGAATGCGCAGAACTCCCCTACACTGACAGCAACTTGTACTCGAGTGCGATCATCCAAAGGGGCGATTTCATGCCGTCATCCATTGCATCACTCCCCGAGCGCCTGCGTTCGAAGCCGACCAGTTTCCTGGGCTGGTCGGAATTTCGCGACCCGATGCTGGTGGGCAGCATGGCGCGATCCGGCTATGACGCGGTCCTGCTCGATCAGCAGCACGGCTTTCACGATGCGGCATCCTGCATCGCCGGCATCTCCGAAGCCGCTCTGGCTCACACGCCCGTCCTGGTACGCGTTCCAGTCGGAGACTTTGCGCAAGCCGCGCGCATGTTGGATTTCGGTGCGGCCGGCGTAGTAGCGCCCATGATCAACACTGTCGACGATGCACGCGCGTTCGTCTCGTTCGTCAAGTATCCGCCCGTCGGACAGCGAAGCTTCGGACCGGGGCGCGACATGCAGTTGCGTGGAATCGATACGGAGAAGGATTACCTCGCGACCGCCAATGCGGCTTCCCTGGCGATCGTCATGTGCGAAACGCGGGAAGCGCTCATGGCGTTGGATGACATCCTCGCCGTCCCCGGCGTCGATGGCGTTCTGGCGGGCCCCGGGGATTTGTCGATCGCTCTGTGCGATGGGCAAACATTCGATCCCGCCGGCGACGCCGTCCAGTCGGCCATGAAGCACATCGCCAATCGAACACGTTCGGCCGGAAAGTTCGCCTGCGGCTTTGCCGGAACCGTCGCGGCCGCCCGCAACCTGGCGCGAGAGGGGTATCACCTGGTGGCAGTCGGCTATGACGGCGGCATCATCGGCGATGCCTTCGCCGCGATCATCGCCCAAGCCTCCACCTGAGCGGCGCCAACGAGGTCCGAGATCGCACTGCCTCCCGGTACTCCATTGCCGCATACCGAATGACGAATAAGCCCTGGCAACGTCGACGACGGCAACCGGCAGTGCCGAGCCCGGAACGCCGCTCGCCCGGATGACGGAGAAGCGACAGTTCGGTGAAGGGTTCCGCCGGTTATGGAGAAACCGCGAAGGTGAATCGCTCACCTTTGTCGCGCCGCTATGCGCGCGGCCCGCGGTAGAAATCTTCCCAGGCATGTCGGCTCGAGATCGTCCCGGCCGTCCTTGATGCGACGATTCACTCGAACCGATCGATGAAGGAGTGCCGATGAGCAACGAAATGCCCAAGGCCGCCCCTGTCCTGGGCGGTGTGATCGCTTACCTGCAGGTGGACGGCGCGAGCGCGGCGGCCGAGTTCTACAAGCGCGCCTTCGACGCCAAGGAAGTCTTCCGTTATCCACTGGACGAGCAGGGCCGGACCATGCACATCCATCTGCACATCAACGGCAGCTCGGTGATGCTGAGTGATTTCTACCCGGAGCACGGCCATGCGAAGCAACTGCCGCAAGGCTTCACCCTGAATCTGAATATCAAGGATGGCATCGACGACTGGTTCGAGCGCGCGGCGGACGCGGGAGCCGAGGTCACGCTACCGCTGCAAGTGATGTTCTGGGGCGACCGTTACGGTCAGCTGCGCGATCCATTCGGCGTGAACTGGTCCATGAACGAGCCGCAGACACGCTGATTGCCCGCCGACCGGCCCGCTCGACAGGGATCCACCCTCACCGGCGGGCCGCGAAGAACTCTCGCAGCATTGCCCCGCACTCCTCTGCCATGACACCGGCTGTGATTTCGAGGCGATGATTCAGCGCGGCATGCTGGACGATGTTGAACACGGATCCCGCCGCACCAGCGCGCGGGTCCGTCGCTGCATATACGAGCCGCTTCACACGCGCGTGAACCATGGCGCCCGCACACATCGCGCAAGGCTCCAAGGTCACATAGAGCGTGGTATCGAGCAGGCGGTAATTCCGCAGTGATTGAGCGGCTACGCGCATGGCGACCATCTCGGCATGCGCGCTCGGATCCGCGGTGCTGATCGGCCGATTCCATCCCTCACCGACAATGACCCCGTCTTTGACAATGACTGCGCCAACCGGAACCTCGCCCGCAGCCCAGGCCTCGCGCGCAAGATCGCGGGCACGGGACATGAAATACGCGTCAGACGCGAGGATTACTGCGGAATCGATCACTGGCTCTCCCGTGACCCCTCGGGCATCCCGCGGGGTATAGTGGCTCATCGCTTTCACACCCGGGAACGCAAGATGGCCGCGCCCGATCTCTGTACCGACGAAGAAATCACCCAGATGGTCCACGCCTTTTACGCCGACGTGCGGCGCGACGCGCTGCTGGGCCCCATCTTCAACCACCATGTCGCCGATTGGGGGCACCACCTCGCCGTGCTGGTGGATTTCTGGTCATCGATCCTGCGCGGCACCGGGCGCTTCTCCGGCTCGCCGATGACCAAGCATACCGCCCTGCCGGACCTGTCCGCCGAATTGTTCCAGCGCTGGCTGGCGCTGTTCCGCCAGACCACTGCGGCGCAGCCCAACCAGGCCATGGGTGAGCAGGCGTACATGATGGCTCAGCGCATCGCGCGCAGCCTTTGGTTCGGCTATCAGATGAGCCG
>JBDHQY010000125.1:0-6842 GCA_039807315.1 Steroidobacter sp.
GGCCCTGTTCTATCTGCTGACCTCGGCCTTGGCGACCGGCGCGTTTTTCATGCTCAACGGCATGACCGAGCGCACCCGCACGCAGGTTTCGGACGTGGCGGATGCTGCGCCGTTGCCGCCGGTCACCTACAACGCTTTCGAGATCGAAGAGCCGCAGCGCGCGCCGGACGACGAAATCGGTATCGCCATTCCGGCCGCCATGGCGTTCCTCGGCTTGGCGTTCATCTTCTGCGTGGTGCTGGTGACCGGATTGCCGCCGCTCTCCGGCTTCCTCTCGAAGTTTGCCTTGCTGTCCGCAGCGATCGGCGCGCCGGGCGATGTGTCGACCGGGGCCTGGCTACTGGTGGCGGTATTGCTGGCCACCGGCCTGGCCGGCCTGATCGCCCTGACTCGCATCGGCATGCGCCTGTTCTGGAGCCCGACGCTACGCACGACCCCGCGACTGCGAGTGATCGAGGCCGGCCCGGTGGCGTTCCTGATCCTGCTGTGCATCGGCGCCACGGTCGGCGCCGGTCCGCTGATGACGTATCTGGACGCAGCGGCGCGCACGCTGCATTCGCCACGCACCTATGTGGAGGCGGTCCTTGCGCCGCAGTCGCTCGAAGCACTGATGGGAGAGGCAGGACGATGAGGCGTTCGATCCCGCCCATGCTGGCGATCGTGCTCGTTTGCCTGTGGCTGTTGCTCAACGATACGCTCGAGCCCGCCCAGATCGTGCTCGGCGGCGTGCTCGCCATCCTGTTCACGCTCGGCAGCGCTCAGATGCGTCCGCTGCAGCCCAAGGTGCGGCGCCTGCCGCTGGCGCTCAAGCTGATCTTCGTAGTGCTGTTCGACATCGTGCGCTCCAACGTCGGCGTCGGGCGGGTGATCCTCGGGCTGGTGCGCGACCATCAGGTGAAGTCGGGTTTCCTGGACATACCCATGGAGCTGCGCGATCCGCATGGGCTGGCGGTGCTCGCCATGATCGTGACGTCCACCCCGGGGACGGTGTGGGTGGAGCTGAGCCCGGACGGCGGTACGCTGCGGCTGCACGTGCTGGATCTGCAGGACGAGGCCGCCTGGATCCGCCTCATCAAGCAACGCTACGAACGGCCGTTGATGGAGATCTTCGAATGAGCACCCTGTTCGGTTGGGCGGTGCAGTTCGCCTCGCTGTGCTTTGCGCTGGCGATGGTCTGTGCCGCGATTCGCCTGCTGCGCGGTCCGTCCGCGCAGGATCGCATCCTGGCGCTGGATACGCTGTACATCAACGCCATGCTGAGCGTGCTGATGCAGGGCCTGCGCGTCGGTTCGGCGGTGTATTTCGAGGTGGCGCTGCTGATCGCGCTGTTCGGCTTTGCCGGCTCGATCGCGCTGGCGAAGTTCCTGCTGCGCGGCGAGGTGATCGAGCCATGACGACCCAGCTGCCGTTGTGGGCCAGCATACCGGCGACCCTGCTGCTGATCGGCGGCGGCCTGCTGACGTTCACCGGTTCGCTGGGCCTGCTGCGCCTCGACAGCTTCTATGCCCGCATGCACGGTCCGTCCATGGGCAACACGCTGGGCGCCGGCAGCGTGCTGATCGCATCGATGCTGGTGGCTTCGGCCCTGGCGCACCGTCCCGTGATCCACGAACTGCTGATCACGCTGTTCATCGTGATGACTTCGCCCGTGACGGCGATGCTGCTGATGCGGGCCGCGCTGTACCGCAGCGGCGTCAATGCACAGCGCCAGCTCAAGACCCCGCAGCAATGAACTGCTGGGTGTGGAAGTCGACATCGCCGAAAGTCAGGTCGATGGCGGTCAGCCGCTTGAAGTAGTGGCTCACCGGCAGCTCGTCGGTCATGCCCATGCCGCCGTGCAGCTGTATCGACTGCTGGGCGATGAAGCGTCCCGCCTGGCCGATCACGACCTTGGCGGCCGCTAGCGCGCGCCGGCGCTCGGCGCGCTCCGGATCGGTGCACTTGATCGCCGCCAGGTAGCTCATGGAGACGGCCTGTTCGCTCTGCATGAACATGTCGGCCATCCGGTGCTGCAGCACCTGGAATTTCGCGATGGGCTGGCCGAATTGCTTGCGCGAGCCGGTGTACTCCAGCGTCGTGCCATTCACCGCCTTCATGATGCCGACCGCTTCCGCGCAGAGCGCGCTCAACGCCATTGCGTGCGCGGCTTCGATCGCTGCGAACGCCTGGTCTTCGGCGCCGATCCGGCTGGTGGCCGGAAGCGCGACCTGCGTCAGCTCGATGTCGGCCGCCGACTGGCCATCGAGCGTGCGGTAAACCTTGAGCGTGACTCCCGCAGCGCCGGGATCGATGCGGAACACCGAGATGCCGTCGGCTTCGTCCGCCTGGCCGCCGGTGCGGGCAGTGACCAGCAACTCATCGGCGGCGCCGGCGTGAACGACGACGTTCTTGTAGCCGTCGAGAACGTAGCCATCGGTGGTTTTTTTCGCGCGTGTCGCGACGTGATTGAGCTCACCGCGGGTCTTCGGTTCCTGATGCGCAACGATCACGATGCGCTCGCCGGTGGCGATCGAAGGGAGCAGCTCGGCCGCGGCCCGCTCGTCGCCCAAGTGCGTGAGCAGGGCAGGCGTCAGAACGGCCGCGGCCAGGTACGGCTCTACCACCAGCGCCTCGCCGAGTGCGTTCATCACCAGCATCGTGTCCACGGGCCCCGCGCCGAGACCGCCGTGCTGTTCCGGTACATTGAGCGCCGTCAGGCCCAGGCCTGCGAGCTCGTTCCAGACTGCGCGGCTCCATCCTCGAGGTGACTTCAGGATCTGGCGCCGAGCTTCGAACGAGTAGTGCTCGCGCAAGAAGCGGCGAACGGTGGCGGCGAGCAGCTGCTGCTCTTCGGTGAAATTGAAATCCATGAGTGTGCCTACAGTCCGAGAATCATCTGCGCAATGATGTTGCGCTGAATTTCGTTGGAGCCGCCGTAGATGGTGACCTTGCGCTGGTTGCAGTAGGTCGCCGCCAGCGGCGCGGCGTACGCGGGACCGACGAGGCTGCGCAGATCGCCTTCGTCGCTGGATTCGCGCTGGAAAGGCAGCGCATAAGGGCCGACCGCGTACATCATCAGCTCGCTCAACGCCTGCTGGATCTCCGTGCCCTTGATCTTCAGCACCGAGGCCTCCGGGCCGGGAGCCTGACGCTGCGCTTCGGCGGCCAGGGCACGCAGATTGGTGATTTCCAGCGCCATCAGGTCGATCTCGACTTGTGCCACGCGCGCGGCGAACAACGGATCCTCGAGCAGCGGTCGGCCATTCTTGATTTCGCTGCGTGCGATGCGCTTGAGGCGTTGCAGCTCGCGCTTGGATGCGCCGATACCCGCGATGTTGGTGCGCTCGTGGCCGAGCAGGAACTTGGCGTAGGTCCAGCCTTTGTTCTCTTCGCCGACACAGTTCTGCAGCGGCACCTTCACGTTCTCGAACCAGATCTCGTTGACCTCGTGCGCGCCGTCCAGAGTGATGATGGGGCGCACCGTGATGCCGGGCGACTTCATGTCGATGAGCAGGAAGGAGATGCCCTGCTGCGGTTTGGGCGCACTCGGCTCGGTGCGCACCAGGCAGAAGATCCAGTCGGCGTACTGACCGAGCGTGTTCCAGGTCTTCTGGCCGTTGACCAGGTAGTGATCGCCGCTCTCGTTGTCGACGCGCCGTTCGGCGCGTGTCTTGAGCGATGCCAGGTCGGAACCCGCTCCGAGTTCGGAATAACCCTGACACCACCAGTCCTCACCGCTGAGGATGCGCGGCAGGAAACGTTGCTGTTGCGCCTGGCTGCCGAAAGCCATGATGACGGGCGCGACCATCTTCAAGCCGAAGGGGATGGTGCGCGGCGCGCCGGCCGCGGCGGATTCCTCGTCATATATATGCAGCTGCACCGGCCCCCACGCCGCGCCGCCGAACTGCTGTGGCCAGCTCGGTGCGCCCCAGCCCTGTTCGTAGAGGATCTTCTGCCAGCGTGTGTAGTCCTCGGCGCGGATGGCGTGGCCGCCTTGCACTCTTTCGCTGATGTCGGGCGGCAGCTTGTCTGCAAGAAAGCTGCGGACCTGGTCGCGAAAGATCAGTTCATCTGCGGTGTACTTTAGATCCATGGGGTTTTGGGGATCTCTGGAAGATGTTTGTCCGCCATACGGAATTTTAGTTTATCTAGCGGTCCTGAGTCGCAGGCGAACTGCTGGAAATATCGTAGCTTGCGGCTAGAATTGCTGTGCGGCGTTCGGGTGTGTTAGCTTCGCCGGCAGAATATAAACCCGCAGCGCAGAATTCATATTCGGGATTCCGAAAGCCGCCGGCAGCAACTTCGATGCAGTGATGAGAGCAGGGGAGAAATCCAAGGGCATGTCCCGCCAGCAGTGCGAACTGCGGTCCCGTGTGCGACCGAAGAATAGTCCTGCTCAGCCCCCAATTCATCGTCCTGTACCACGACATCGTGCCTCCTGGCGCGATTATTGCTTCACTTCGATTTTCATGAGGCGACAGGCGAACTGCGTTCGCTGGCGGGCAGCCGCACGTCGTCGAATTCGCTGTTGCGCTGTGGTGAGCAGCGAAGCGCCACGGCGCGGCGCGCCTGCAGCGGCGGATCGTCGATCTCATGGCACGGCGAATCTGACATCTCTATTTCACGGGCGAAACACATGGCGGGAGCATCGGAAATGACAAGGCTTGGCGAGAGCAGCAGCGTGGCGCCGCGGTCGCAGGCGGGCAAGCAGGATCGGCATTTCGTCACGGCACTGTCGCGCGGGCTGGATGTGTTGTCATGTTTTCGCAGTGGCAGCCGGCTGCTCGGCAACCAGGATATTTCCGAGCGCTGCAAGCTGCCGAAGTCCACCGTCTCGCGCCTGACCTACACGCTCACCAAGCTGGGCTATCTGCACTACGTGAAGGAGTCGGGCAAGTATCGGCTCGGCACCGCCACGCTGGCGCTGGGCAGCGCAGTGCTGGGGCGCTTCGAAGTCCGCGATCTGGCCCGGCCGTTGATGCAGGAGCTGGCCGATGCCACCGGCACTTCGGTATCGCTGGGCGCGCGCCAGCGCTTAAGCATGGTCTATGTGGAAGTGTGCAAGGGCAATGCAGTGCTGTCGCTCAACAGCGAAGTGGGCATGCGGCTGCCTGTGGCCACTTCCGCCATCGGCCGCGCCTATCTCGCCGTGTGCTCGGACAGCGAGCGGGCCGATCTGATGGAGCAGATCCGCGAGTTGGATCACCTGGCCTGGCCGAGCATCAAGCAGGGGATCGAGAAATCCCTGAGCCTGTTCACCGAAGCCGGTGTGTGCGGCTCGTTCGGCGAATGGCAGCCGGACGTCAACGGCATCGCCGCCGGGTTCCGTCCCGGCAACGGCCTGCCGCCGATGTCGATCAACTGCGGCGCACCGGCGTTCAAGGTTTCTCCTGAATATCTGCTCAACGAAGTGCGGCCGCGGCTGATCGAAATGGTGCGGCGGATCGAGGAAGGGCTGGGGCAGGCACGCTAGGCAATCTCGACATCGCGCGGCAGATTCGCATGCATGCTGCTGCTGTGTTCACAGCATGTCGGCGTGTGACATGTGCGACCTACTGGAAGCTGCGGCGTGACAGTCGTACTGATTTCCTTCGTCATCGACGAAGGCTTCTTCGGTGTTTCGCGGAAGCTGCGCGAACGTTGCCGAGCAAGCGGAAATCCGCCGAATGGTTTCTCCCGTGACTGCTCGAATCCGCTGCGCGCAGCGAGTTTTCACTGCAGCATGCAGCGACCGACGTGATGCAGTAGCGATCCTGCGGTCTGCGCCACGGTTCGCGATTCTCATCGGTCGCCGGCTTCGGCTACACTAACGATCCTTTCTGGTATGGTCTCGACACTTACCTTCTTCCGTCCGAACAGGAACTTGCGAGCGCAATGAGCGACTCTTTGCGAGCTTTGCTCGACACCACGCCTCTGGGGGCTGGCAACGCCCCCTACATTGAATCCCTCTATGAACAGTTCCTGGCCGATCCTGCTTCGGTGGAACCGAAATGGCGGGAGTACTTCGACGGCCTGATTGCCGGTGCGCGCAACGAGACTGCGCACGGCCCGATTCGCGACGCACTTGCCAAGCGTGCGCGCGATGTTCGCCCGACTGCGGTAACGGCGGCCACGCCGGCGCTTTCTGGCGATGCATCGGCGAAGCAGGCGGCCGTCGCGCGATTGGTGCAGGTGTATTCCAATCGCGGCCATCTACTCGCGGACATCGATCCATTGGGTCTGATGCGCCGCCCGGTGCCGGAAGTGCTGGAGCTGCAGCACTTCGGTCTGTCGGACGCGGATCTGGACACCGAGTTCTATACCGGCAGCCGCACCGAGGCGATTGCCAAGCGCATGAAGCTGCGCGACATCGTTGCGCAGTTGCGTCAGATCTATTGCAGCACCATCGGCGCCGAGTTCGCGCACGTGTCGAACTCCAGGGAGCGCTTGTGGTTGCAGGATCGCTTCCAGGCCGGTCGCGTGCAGAATCGCTTCAGCGCCGAGGAACGCAAGACCTTCCTGCGTCAACTGAGCGCCGCCGAGGGGCTGGAGCTGTATCTCGCCACGAAGTATCCGGCGCAGAAGCGCTTCTCGCTCGAAGGCGGCGACG
This sequence comes from Steroidobacter sp., assembly GCA_039807315.1. Lineage (GTDB taxonomy): Bacteria > Pseudomonadota > Gammaproteobacteria > Steroidobacterales > Steroidobacteraceae > Steroidobacter. The sequence goes on from JBDHQY010000125.1 coordinate 6,569, forward strand.
CGCTGATTCCGCTGCTGGACGATCTGATCCAGCAGAGCGGTGAGCGCGGCGTCGAGGAAATGATCATCGGCATGGCGCATCGCGGGCGCCTGAACGTGCTGGTGAACGTGGTCGGCAAGTCGCCGCAGGTGCTGTTCTCGGAATTCGAGGGCAACTACGACGTCAACCATATGCGCGGCTCGGGCGACGTCAAGTATCACAAGGGTTTCTCCACCGACATCCGCACGCCCGCCGGCAACGTGCACGTGGCGCTGGCCTTCAACCCCTCGCACCT
>JBDHQY010000126.1:0-6826 GCA_039807315.1 Steroidobacter sp.
GCACCGCGCAGGCGAGCAGGACACCGGCAGCGATCAGCAAAGACACGCTGACGCCATCCACGGCTGCGATTTCGCCCCATAGCCAGCTGCCCAGGGCCATGCCGCCGAATGCCGCCATCTGATACAGCGACAGGGCGCGCGCGACCACCCAGCGCGGTGCGGACAATTGCACGGTCACGTTGAAGGTCGACAGCGCGAGCACCCACGACGCTCCGGCGATGAGCAGCACCAGCATCGTCGCCAGCAGGTAAGCGCTGATGCCGGCAATGGCGGCACTGAGTGCGAACGCAACGCTTGCCCAGCGCACGATGCCTTCCGTCGATAGCATGCGTCGCAGCCGCGAGCTGCCGATGGCTCCCATGACTGCACCCACGCCGAACGCGCCGAGCAGCAGGCCGTAGGTCAGCGGACCGCCGTTGATCAGATCCTTCGCCACCAGCGGTAGCAGCGCCATGATCGAGATCGAGCCGATACCGAAGAGGGCGCTGCGGGCCAGTACGACGCGAATCGCCGGCGACATCGACACGTAACGAACGCCCGCGGCAACCGCGTTGCCAAGTGTCTCGCGCGGCAGCAGCCGCGGATTGGGCGGCGGTCTCCATCGGGCCAGCACGGTGATCAGCGCCGTATAGCTGACGGCGTTGACGGCGAAGGCTGCTGCGGCGCCCGCCGCTGCGACGATGGCGCCGCCGATCGCCGGGCCGACGCTGCGTGCGATGTTGAAACCCATGCTGTTCAGCGCCACTGCGCCCGGCAGGTGGGCGCGGGGCACCATGTCGCCTACCGACGCTTGCCAGGCCGGCGCATTGAAAGCTGCGCCGCAGCCGATGAGGAACGTGAAAAGCAGCAGCAGCCAGGGCGTGAGCAAGCCGGTCCCGGCGCAGATCGCCAGCCCGATCGAGACCAGCAGCATGAAGATCTGCGCGCCCAGCATGACTTTGCGGCGATCGAGGCTGTCGGCTATCGCGCCGGCGAACAGCGACAGCAGCATGATGGGCAGTGTGACCGAGGCTTGCACCAGCGCGACCATGTCGGCCGAAGGCGCGATCGAGGTCATCATCCAGGATGCGCCTACCGACTGGATCAAGCCGCCCAGATTGGAAACGGCGCTGGCAGCCCACACCGCCCGGAACACCGGAAAGCGAAACGGCGACAGCGCCGAGACGGGCTGGGTCGCGTCCAGCGGGTCGGTAGCGGTTCGGGCCATTCGAACATTCTTGCATAGGTCGTCCCGCCTCGAACGCGCCGCGGCCGCGTTCCGGAAATATCCCGAAGGCGTAGGCGCGCGCCGGTCGAGCACGAGCCCTGGCGCCGAGCGGCGATTTGCCTTCCAATGCGCAACGAATGCCTGCAGGGAGATTGCGATGAGCATGTGGCGTCTGGTTTCGTTCCTGATCCTCGCGCTGGCGCTGGGCGGTTGCGCCAGCCTGCAACGCAGCGACCCGCTGCAGGTGACCGTGGCGGGCATCGAGCCGTTGGCCGGGCAGGGTCTGGAACTGCGCATGCTGGTGAAGCTACGGGTGCAGAATCCGAACGATGCGGCGATCGACTACGATGGCGTGTTCGTCCAGATGGACGTCAAGGGCAGGAGCTTCGCCAGCGGCGTCAGCGATGCGGCTGGCAGCGTGCCGCGTTTCGGCGAAAGCGTGCTCGAAGTACCCGTCACCGTGTCCGCCTTGAGCATCGTGCGGCAGGTGTTCGGGTTTGCCGGCGACGGCGGTGATGGCAAGATCGACTATGTGCTCAGAGGCAAGCTGAACGGTGCGGCCTTCCGCAGCCTGCGGTTCGAGTCGAAGGGTCGGCTGCAGTTGCCGGCGGGCGTGCCGGCCGCTGGCGTGTGACCCGACCTTCGCACACAGAATTTCGAGAAACTCTCCGGGGCGAACAATCTTGAGCCAGGTTCGTTGGATTGCCGGCGCCAGCGCCGGGCTGGGTGCGTTGCTGCTGCTCGCCGCGCCGGCATTCGCGGCGTACAAGGCGACTTCTTCGCAGGGCGTCGATCTGAGCGGACGCTGGCAGCTCAATGCCGCTGCGAGCGACGACGCCGAGGCGCTGCTGCAGCAACGGCTCGAGCGCGAGAGAAAAGAACGTGCGGCCTGGGACCGGCGTGCACGGGATGCGGGAATGATGATGCCGCCGCCGGATCAGGACGCCGCCAACGATGCGCCGCCTGCACCGCCCGATCGCGCGCGCCGCTCCTCCCGGGAGCGTCATCTCGACACTTTGCGGCAGATGCTCGGCATTTCCAGCGCACTCGATATCAAGCAGTCGGGCGCGAATCTGCAGATCGTGTCCGAGGTGGATTCGCGTCGCTTCGAAGCCGGCACCCGCAGCCAGGTTTCCCTGCCGCAGGGCGAGCTGGCGGACTCCGAAGTGGGCTGGGATGGCGAGTGGTTCGTGATCAAACGCCTGACCAAGAACGGTCCGCGCGTGGTCGAGAAGTACCGCTGGCTCAAGAAGACCGATCAGCTGGAGTCGCGCCTGGCCTGGAGCGGCGAAGGTGAGCTCGCCGGCATCAAGGTCAGGCGCATCTACGATCGGGCGGTCGGCCCCGTGGTGCTGCCCAACGCGGAGCTCGGGCCGGTGAAGTGACGCGGCCGGTTCAGCTCGCCGGGTTGTAGCCCATCACCGCCTTGAGCTCGAGGAACTCCTTCAGGCCCTCGCGGCCCCATTCGCGGCCGTTGCCGGACTGTTTGTAGCCGCCGAACGGTGCGTTGATGTCGGTGGGCGAGCCGTTCAGATGAACCATGCCGGCGCGCAGCCTGGCGGCGACGCGGCGCGCATTCTCGATGTTGCCCGAGTACACGTAACCGGAGAGTCCGTACACCGTGTCATTCGCGATACGAATCGCTTCCTCTTCGGTGCGGTACGGGATCATGACCAGCACCGGCCCGAAGATTTCCTCGCGCGCGATGGTCATGTCGTTGTTCACGTCGGTGAATATAGTGGGCTTGACGAAGTAGCCGCGCTCCAGCCCGGCGGGGCGGCCGGGACCGCCGACCGCGACGGTGGCACCCTCGGCGATGCCCTGTTGCAGCAGGCGCTGGATCTTGTCGAACTGGGTCTTGCTGGCCACCGGGCCCATGGTGACGCCTTCGGCCTTCGGATCGCCGACCACCGGGCGGGCCGCGACCGCCTTGGCGATGTTGACCGCTTCGTCGTACAAGTGGGCCGGCACCAGCATGCGCGAAGGCGCATTACACGACTGGCCCGTGTTCGACATCATCGACAGCACGCCGCTCTTCACCGCCGCGTTCAGATCGGCATCCTCGAGGATGATGTTGGCGGACTTGCCGCCGAGCTCCTGCGAGACCCGCTTGACGGTATCGGCCGCCGCCTTGGCGACCAGCACCCCGGCGCGGGTCGAGCCGGTGAAGGACACCATGTCGATGTCCGGATGGCGCGCCAGGGCCTCGCCGACCGTCGGACCGTCGCCATCGATCAGGTTGAATACGCCTTGCGGCACGCCGGCCTCGGCCAGGATCTCGGCGAACACGTGGGCGCTGAGCGGCGCGATCTCGCTCGGCTTGAGCACCACGGTACAGCCGGCGGCGAGCGCCGGGGCGACCTTGCAGGCGATCTGGTTGAGCGGCCAGTTCCAGGGCGTGATCAGGCCGCAGACACCGACGGGCTCGCGCCGCAGCTGGGTCGTGCCGAGGGTCTCCTCGAACTGGAAATCCTTCAGCACCGCCAGCGTGGCCGCGAAATGACCCAGGCCGCTGCCGGCCTGGGCATTGAGGGCGAGCTTCATGGGCGCGCCCATCTCGTCCGAGATGGCGCTCGCCAGGCGCGGCATGTTTATTTTAAGAATCTTTATGATTCTCTCAAAAAGATCGATTCTTTCCTGACATGTCGTTTGAGAAAAGTTTCCAAATGCGCGCCGCGCGGCGCGCACTGCGGCATCCACGTCCTCGGCCGTTCCCAGCAGGATCCTGCCGACCGTTTCTTCGGTCGCCGGGTTGATGACGTCCAGCTCGCGGCGCCCGCTGGGCTGCACCCAGGCGCCATCGATAAAGAATCTTCGGAAGTCGTACATGGGAGCTCTCCACCGCGGGGCTGCGGGCCGCGCCGGCCGGCAGCAGGTTTGCGCCGGGATGATACGTTAGTCATCGCGGCGGCGTTGTCGGTGCCTCCCTGCCGCGCACATTAAGCCTTTGGCATGAAAGCGCTGCGGCAGCGGCTGCATGACAAAATCACTGCTTCGTATCAGACCGAAGGAGCGCATGGCCGAGCAGACAGCACCGCTACGAGAGCTGATGGCGCGCTGGGGATCCCCGGCGCTGTCGGTGATCGTCTTTGTCGTCGTGCTGTTTTTGCTGCACCGGTCGCTGGCCGGCTATCACCTGCACGACGTGCTGGCGCAGCTGCATCGGCTGCCATGGAGCGTCGTCGGCTGGTCGTGCCTTTGCACCGTTGCCAGCTATCTGGTGCTCACCGGCTACGACCTGCTCGCGCTGCGTTACGTGGAGCAGCCGGTCGCGCCGGCGAGGACCATCGTCACTTCCTTCATCGCGTTCGCGGTAGGCCACAACATCGGGTTGGCGACACTGACCGGCGCCGCCATTCGTGCGCGCATGTATGGAGCCGTCGGAGTCGGCGGTGCGCAGATCGCGCTGATCAGTGGCTTCTGCATTCTGACCACCACGCTCGGCGCCGCCGCGCTGGTGGCGTACGCACTGATTGCGGAGCCGGCGGAAGCGAGCCTGATGCTGCACATGCCGGATTGGTCCGCGCGCAGCGTCGGTGTCGTGCTGGCGGTGGCGCTGCTGGCTTATCTGTTTCTCGTGCGCTTGCGTCGCAAGCCGTTCAGCATTCACAGCTGGTCGATCAGGCTTCCCGGCCTGCGGCTGACGATGGCGCAGATCGCCGTCGCCGCGCTCGATCTGTGCTTGGCGGCTGCCGCCTTGTACGTGCTGCTGCCGCAGCCGGTGCAACTGTCCTACCAGGCGTTTCTCGCGGTGTTCGTGCTGGCGACCGTGGCGATGCTGGTATCCAACGTGCCCGGCGGTCTGGGCGTCCTGGAGACCATCGTTCTGTTCGCCATGCGTGATGCACAGGCCGACCGCGTTCTGGCGGCGCTGTTGGCCTATCGCGTGATTTATTTTCTGGCGCCCCTGGCGATCGCATCGGTACTGCTGGCCGGTCACGAAGCCTGGGCTCACCGGCATCGCCTGCGAGCCGCGGCCGACGTCGCGCGCGATTGGATGTCGGCGGTCGCGCCGCAAACGCTCGGCACGCTCGTATTCCTTGCCGGCGGTGTGCTGCTGCTCTCGGGGGCGACGCCTTCGATCGATCAGCGGCTGGACATTCTGGCGCCCATCGTGCCGTTGCCGGTGCTCGAGCTGTCGCATCTGCTGGGCAGCATCGCGGGACTGGGGCTCGTCATTCTGTCGCGGGCGCTGTTTCGTCGCGTGCGGCTCGCCTGGCGCCTGGCGCTCGGTCTGCTGCTGACCGGCGCGGTGATGTCGCTGCTGAAGGGCTTCGACTACGAGGAAGCCTCGATCACGCTGGGGGTCTGTCTCGTTCTGTATCTCTGCGGCGATGCGTTCTACCGGCGTGCGACGCTGTCCTCGTACCGCTTCACGCCGCAATGGTTGTCGGGGCTGACCGTACTGGTCGGCGCCGTGTTGTGGGTGGCCTGGATCGCGCACCGACACCTCAACTATTCGCGTGAGCTGTGGTGGACTTTCGCACTCAATGCGGATTCCTCGCGGGTGCTGCGTGCGGCGCTCACGGTCAGCGTGCTGGCGGCGGGGTTCATTCTGCTCAGCTGGCTGTCGCCGGCAAAGCCGCGGCGCGCGGTGACCGACTCGGAAGAAATCGAGAAAAGCCGCAACGTGATCACCCGATCCAGCAGTGCCGTGGCCAATCTGGCATTGCTCGGCGACAAGCGCCTGCTGTTCCATCCCCAGGGCGACGCCATGCTGATGTACCAAGTGGTCCGGCGCAGCTGGGTCGCGATGGGCGATCCGAGCGGCAATCCGGCGCGGGCGATGGAGCTGGCGTGGGCGTTCCGCGAGCTTTCGGATCAGCACGGCGGCTGGACGGTTTTCTACCAGGCGACGCCGCAAGCCCTGCCGGTGTACGTCGATCTGGGGCTGTCACTGCTGAAGCTGGGCGAAGAGGCGCGTGTGCCGCTGAGCACGTTTTCGCTCGAAGGCAGTCAGCGTGCCGAACTGCGTACCGCACGACGTCGCGCCGAACGCGAAGGGGCGAGATTCGAAGTCATCCAGGCGCCGGCCAGTCCGCAGATTCTGGCGCAGCTGCGACATGTGTCGGATGAATGGCTGAAGGAAAAGGCCGCCGGCGAGAAACGTTTCTCGGTGGGCTATTTCGATCCGACCTATCTGGCGAATTTCTCGCTGGCGCTGGTCTATCGCGGCGACCGCATCGTCGCCTTCACCAATCTGTGGTTTTCCGGTGCGCGCGAGGAAGTGTCGGTGGACCTGATGCGTCATTCGCACGATGCGCCCAAGGGCGTCATGGACTACCTGTTCGTCGAGCTCATGCTGTGGGCCAAGGCGCAGGGCTATGGCTGGTTCAACTTGGGAATGGCGCCGTTGTCGGGGCTGGAGCAGCGTCCGCTGGCGCCGGCGTGGCACCGCATGGGCAAGTTCGTGTTCGACATCGGCGAGCACTTCTACAACTTCGAGGGGCTGCGCCGGTACAAGGAGAAGTTCCTGCCGGTGTGGGAGCCACGCTACCTGGCGGCGCCCGGCGGGCTGGCCTTGCCGCGGGTGTTGTTCGACGTGACCACGTTGATCGCCGGCGGGCTCAAGGAGATCGTCGTCAAATGAGAGTCGTTGCATTGGGCCTGGCCGCGGTT
>JBDHQY010000127.1:0-6804 GCA_039807315.1 Steroidobacter sp.
GCCTTGCCGTCAATGGTGGCGAGCTTGCGCCAGAAATCCGCCAGCGCCTGGTTGCGGGCGCGCGTGAGCTCGGCCGCGCCGGCGCCGTCGTTGCGGATCTTCTCGATCTCGGCGTCGAATGCGGCTTCGGCGCCCTTGAGATCTCCCTGTGCCGGCAGCGACAGGAACATCCACGCCAGCCCTGGATCGAAGCCAGTGTCGAAATGGCCATCCGCCGAGATGGCGAGCTTGCGTTCCTCGACCAGCGAGCGATGCAGCCGCGACGCGTCGCCGTCGGTGAGAATGCGCATCAGCAGCTCCAGTGCCGGCAGCCGCGGATCGGAGCCAGCGATGCTGTGGTAGGCGAACTGCAATAGCGGCGTCTGCGCGTCGGCTTCGATGACGACACGCCGCTCGCCGCGCTGCTCCGGTTCCTTGGTGCGAATCGGCTCGGCCGGCTCCTGCCGCGGAATGGATTCGAAATGCCGGCGCACCAGCGCGATGGCGCTCTTGGGATCGACATCGCCCACCAGGACCAGCGTGCAGTTGTTGGGCGCGTAGTGGGTGGCGAAGAACTTCTTCAGGTCCTCGACCTTCCAGGACTCGATGTCGGAGGGCCAGCCCACGGTGGGAATGCCGTAGGGATGCGCCAGGAACGCGGTGGCCTGCACCTGCTCCATCAGGCGGCCGAAATTGCTGTCGTCGACGCTGAGCCGCCGCTCGGAATAGACCACGCCGCGCTCGCTCTCGATGACCTGCGGATCGAAGGCCAGGTTGCGCAGCCGATCGGCTTCCAGTCCCAGCACCAGCTCGAGCGAGCTGCGCGGAAACCAGTCCTGGTAGACAGTGACGTCGCTCGAGGTCGACGCGTTGTTGCGTGCGCCGGCGGCTTCCAGCAGCCGGTCGAAATCGCCGGGCGGATGGGTGCTGGTGCCGTTGAACATCATGTGCTCGAAGAAATGCGCCAGGCCGGTGATGCCCGGCACTTCGTTGCGGCTGCCGACGCGCACCCAGTTGTACAGCGCCACGTTGGGAATGTCGTGGTCCGGCCAGACGATCAGGGTCAGGCCGTTGGCCAGGGTCACGGACTCGATGCGCTCGGCGCCGGGCACCGGCGCGGTGGCCGGCGCAGCAGCCCTTGCTTCGAAGTGGGTGGCAAGCACTGCGCACAGCGCGAGCGCCGGCAGCGAGAGCGTCCTGGATCGCAGCGGCATGGTCTTGAAGCCTCGTTGAGCACCAGCCCGCATCATAGAAAAAAAGACGCCGCCAGCGGGGAAGGACGCGTGGCGGCGGTGAATGCGAACCTGATGCCTTCGGGAGATGGCGGAGGTTCAGCGCATGCCAGCTCCACTGCAAGGCATGTGCCAGACGCGCAGATCCTGATCAATCAGAGACTTGGGAGTAGGTCGCGACCTGTCTGCCGGTGTCGAGGATGGTCACGTTTGGACAATCCGTCCGCCCGCGGTCAGCGGGCGACGCCGATTGGCGACACTTCCGCTTCTGCAACGGTCCGTCGCGCAGTGAATAATCGCCAGTTCATATCGCTTCAGGAGCTCCTCCATGACGGATACCCCACGCCGACGGCTCACGGACCGTGGCTCGAGCAGCCCGACCTTCATCGGCGTCGGAACCACGTTGACCGGCAGCCTGCAGTGCAACGGCGACCTGATCATCGGCGGCAACGTGGTCGGCGACGGCATCGTGCACGGCGCCTGCACGCTGTCCGAAAGCGGCCGCTGGGAAGGCCGGCTGCAGGTGAAGAACGCGGTGATCGCCGGCGAATGGCAGGGTGAAATCGAGGTGGCGGAAAAGCTCGAGATCCGCAAGAGCGCGCGCATTCGCGGTGCGGTGACCGCACGCAGCATCGCGGTTGCCAAGGGTGCGGTGATCGACGGGGAAATGTCCGTCACCAGCGGTGCGCCGGTGGTTCATTACGAAGAGAAGCGCAAGGAGTGACTTCTGCGGCACTACTGCGTGTGTATCGGTCGTTACGTGCCCTGATTCAGCGCATGCATATCGTCATTCCCGTGCAGAGCCTGCCGCGATCAAGTCGGGACGCAAGCTCGGTGTGGGAATGACCCGACTAAATAGTCGGCCGTCACCGGCCACTAGCAACCGCTCAGACTGTCGATCCACTGCGTCAGCAACGCGACGCCGGCAGTATCGATCACATTCGAAGCCAGCGGCGGCATGGCGTTGCCGTCGCGGCGATTCGCGCGGTTGACCACGATCGAGCTCGTCGCGCTGCCTGGCGCTATCAGGCGTGCAGCGGCACCCAATCCCAGATCGCCCGATTGCGGTGGCGCGTCGCACGTGCCAGTCCGATCGAGCGGCGTCGTGTAGCGTAGGTCCATCGCGCTCGGTGTCGGGCCGCCGGGGCGATGGCATTGCGAGCAGTTGGTGTGCAGATAAGCGCGGGCGCGCTCGGTCAGCGGCGCGGTGGTGTCCGCCGGATCGGCCATTCGGGGCCACGTGGACGGATCTGGAATCGGCGGACTCAGCACGGCAATGTGGTTGAGCGTGAACAGCTCATTGGCGTTGCGGCTGGTCTGCGGATAGAGGAAATCGCGATTGAGCTGCGCGGTTTCCAATCCCAGCGCACCGCCGGCGGCGCTGGTATGACATTGCGAGCACTGCGACTCGCTCGGGAAGATCCATTGCTGCCCGCCGATGTCGCGGACCGCTCCATTGCGCACCAGGGTGGCGTCGCTCTGCTGCGCATTCCATTCGTAGGTGAAGCCGCCCCAGCCGCCGTCCGGATGGCGCATGAACAGACGTGTTTCGACCAGTCGTGCGCCCAGACTGAAGTTTTTCATCAGCACCGTGCCGTTGGGGAAGTCCCAATCGCCGCTGTCGCGCACTGCGATCTTCGAGCCTTCCGGCAGGCCGATCCAGCGGTCCTTGGTAGCGCCGTCCGACCAGAACGGCGCATTGATGTCATACGGGATCAGTCCAGTCGCCGGCCGGCGCGCGTCCGCCGGATCGACGCAGCCGGTGGCGCTGAGCTTGGTCGGTACGCTGCCGCCGGTGGTCGCCTGGAAATCGATGCGATACAGCGCGCCGTAGTCGACCACGTACAGCTCGCCATCGTTGCCTTGGCCGAAGGAGGCGATGTTGAGCGCGGTGTCGAGCAGTTCGGTCGGCGCGCGCGGTTGCGCGGCGTTTTCTTCGATCCAGGCCCAGATACGGCCGGAATTGAAGTCGCCGAACAGGAAGCGCCCGGCCAGCGCGGTCGGCTGCGAGCCGCGATAGACGTAGCCGCCGGTGATCGACGAGCCGCCGCCATGGCCGTACTCGGCGACCGGATCGATCAGCTGCGCAGCGCCGCAAGCCGGTGTTCCGGAGGTGTTGTAGTCATGCGCGCCTTCGCGGCAGCGCCAGCCGTAGTTGCCGCCCAACGTGACACGATCGACTTCCTCCCAGAGATTCTGGCCGACGTCGCCGACCCACAGATCGCCGTTGACGCGATCGAAGCTCCAGCGCCACGGATTGCGAAAGCCCCAGGCGTAGATTTCCGGGCACTCGCCGCTGGCACGGCCGGCGGCCGGACAGCGCGCGTTCTGCGCAAATGGATTGCCGGGTGGGATCGCGTAAGGCGTTGCGCCGTCGACATCGATACGCAGCATCTTGCCGAGCAGGGTGGTGAGGCGCTGGCCGTTGCCGTTGCTGCCATGGTCGTCGCCACCGCCACCGCCGTCGCCGAGCCCGATGTAGAGAAAGCCGTCCGGGCCGAAGACGATGTTGCCACCGTTGTGATTGTCCTGCGGCTGGTTGACGCTGAGCAGGACTTCTTCCTGGTCGGCATTCAGTGTGGCGCCGCCGTTGCTGGTACGGAACGCCGAGATGCGCGATACGCGTTGACCGGAAGTGCCGGTCGTGTACGACAGGAATACGCGCGGATCGGTTGGGAAATTCGGATGGAACGCCATTCCCAGCAATCCGAGCTCACCGCCGGAGGCGACGCGCGCGCTGATGTCGATGAAGGTGGTCGCGGCGGCCGGATCGGGCAGGTTGAATTGCTTGACCGTGCCGGCCTGCTCGACCACGAACCAGCGCGAATTGTCACGGGGTGCCTGCAGCATCGCCACCGAGGCGTTGAACGCCAGATCGGTGAAGCGCGTCAGCGAGATCGCACCGCTCGCCGGACGCTCCCATGCCACGCAGGTGGTATTCGATGGTCTGGAGTCCAGACCGGAGACGCCGGTCACCGCCGCCATCGACGTGGTAGCGCTGACCGTGGCAGACGCGGCGGATTCGTTGCCGGCGCCGTCGAAGGCGCGGACCACGTAGCTGTAGGGCGTGTTGGCCGTCAGTCCGGTGTCCGAATAGGTGGTCGAGGGTGCGTTCACGGTGGCGAGTACGGTCGTGGCGCCATCCCGGTAAATGCGATAGCCGCTGAGATTCGAGCCGCCGCTGTCGGTCGATGCGTTCCAGCTCAGATCGATGCGCGAATCGCTGGCGGCTGCTGCCGTGACTGCGTCGGGTACGGAGGATGCGGTGGTATCGGCAAAGCCGGGTGGCGGCGTATTGGCACCGCCGCTTCCACCGCCGCCGCCACAACCCGTCTGCAATGCCAGCAGTGTGCACAGCGCGAACGAAGCAACGGCCATGCGCAGGACCGGCTGTGAACCGCGATCGCAGTCAACCATCGACTTCGAGCAGCTCGCCATGCGGCCTGTCCTCATACGGTGCGGAAGATGTGCACATAACAGATATCGGCCACGCGGCGTAGTGTCGGTGAACACATACGGTGCCGCTCCCGATGCCGCTGCGGCATACTGGCCGCGCAGCAGACATAAGTTCCAATGACTTCGAGCTGCGATGGCTGCGAGGAGCCGCGAAGGATGTCCTTACCACGACTGCCGGACCTGATCGCTCACCGCGGCAACGCAGCAGAGTACCCCGAGAATACGCTGCCGGCGATCCGTTCCGCGCTCGAGCTCGGCGTGCATTACGTGGAGCTCGACGTGCAGCTGTCGGCGGATCGCCAGCCGGTGCTGCTGAACGATTCCAGCCTGAAGCGCACGGCGGGCATCGATCGCGATGTCCTGCAGATGACTTTGCGGGAACTGGCGGAGGTGTCGGTCAACGAGACGCAGCGCTTCCAGTCGCGCTTCACCGATGTGGGGATTCCGACGCTGGCTCAGGCGGCGAGTCTGCTGGAGTCGCATCCGACGGCAACCGCCTTCGTGCAGCTCAAGCGCGCCAGCCTGCGGGCGCTGGGCCACGAGACGGTGGTGCACCGGGTCTGCGAGGTTCTCAAGCCGGTCGCGCGCCAATGCGTCATCACCTCGTCCGATCTCGCCGCGATCCATCATGTGCGGCGGATGTCGTCCTATCGCATCGGCTGGGTGCTGCCCGAGTACACGACCCTGTCGGCGCTCAAGTGCGAAGCGCTGGCGCCGGACTACGTTTTCTGCGATCACCAGCTGCTGACGGAAAATACCGCGAAACTCTGGCGCGGCACCTGGCATTGGGCGATCTATGACGTGGCTTCGCGCAAGCTGGCGCTCGAGCTGGCGGGGCGCGGGGCACAATTGATCGGGACCGCCGAGGTCAGATACATGCTGCGCGAATTGCGCAGCCTGCAGGCGCGGGCCTAGCTCAATCCCAGCAGCTGTGCGATCTGCCGATCCGCCCAGCTTTCCGAGTTGAGGCGATCCATGAAGCCGCAGTGGCCGCCGTTGGCGGCTGTGGTGATGTGCAGATTGGGGCCGCGCGCCAGGTCCTTCAGGTCGCGGGCGGGAATGATCGGGTCGTCCAGCGCGAGCAGCAGATGCGTCGGTACTTCCAGGTCGGCAAGCGCGTCGCCGACGATGGCATAGCCGTCGAGATACGCGTCCAGGTCGGCGAATTCGCTGTAGCGCTCCACCATGATCTCGGTCATGGCGCGGATGCTGCGCTGGTCCAGGATGGAGCCGAAGTCGTAGCGCTGCGGGAACAGCCGCTGCTTGATGCGCAGCGAGCGCTTCCACTTGCTCAGGAAATACTGCTGGTAGATGAACGGGCCGTTCTCCAGCACTTCCATCGTGCTGTGCGGACGCAGGACCGGGCACACGGCGACGGCGCGTTCCAAGCGTACGCCGGCGGCCGGTGCACCTGCAGCGACGCGCAGTGCGAAATTGCCGCCCAGGGAAAAGCCGGCGACGCTCAGGCGCCGGTCCGGATGCTGCCGCTGGATGCAGTGCATGGCGCCGACCACTTCGTCGAGTCGGCAGGAGTGGAATATCTCCTCGTTGAGATGATGGCTGGCGCCATGATCGCGGAAGTTCAGCCGCAAGATGTCGCAGCCGCGCTCGAACAAGTAGCTGCCCAGAGACAGCACGTAGAGCGAATCGGCGCTGCCTTCCCAGCCGTGCAGCAGCACCACCAGGTCTTTCGCCGGCGCATGCCCGGCGGCCTGCCGGCTGGAATAGTGGCCCAGCAGGCGCACGCCGGCGCCGCAGTCGAGAATCTGCTCTTTGGAGCACACCAGCAGGGCGCGCGCCCGCGATGCGAGCAGCAGCCGGCGCAGCTTCAGGCTCGGCAGGATCGATTGCAGGTGTGGGTTCGACAACCAGCCAGGCGGCGCGAAGCCGTCCGCGTCGGGCCTGGCGGGCGCCAGCGGTGGGGCAGTGATCGTTTCGTTCATGCGTCGAGGCGGATGGTCGAGGAGCCGGGCAGGGTGCTGACGAAATCGGCGCCCATCAGCATGCCGGGTGTGGCATGGCCGGGTGGATGCCGAGCAGCGAGCACGTCCGCCATGATAGCCAGCGAGGCCGCCGCCGTCAGTGCGTATCCATTCGCAGTGACCACTCGGGCAGTCACTATTCTCCCTGCGTCATT
>JBDHQY010000128.1:0-6800 GCA_039807315.1 Steroidobacter sp.
CGCTGCATGCCGCCGGCGCGGCAATGGCATTCAAGATCCGCAAGGAACCGCGCTGCGCGCTGGCCTACATAGGCGACGGCGGCACCTCGGAAGGCTCCTTCTACGAAGCGATCAATCTCGCCGGCGCCAAGCAGCTGCCGGTGGTGTTCATGATTGTCAACAACCAGTGGGCGATCTCCGTTCCCGTCGAGGAGCAGACCGCGGCGCGAACCCTGGCGCAGAAGGCGATCGCAGCGGGCATTCCCGGAATGCAGGTGGACGGCAACGACGTGATCGCAGTGCGCGCCGCGGTCGAACAGGCGCTGGCCCGCGCCCGCGATGGCGGTGGGCCCACCGTGATCGAAGCGATGACGTATCGACTGAGCGACCACACCACCGCGGACGACGCTTCGCGCTATCGCCGGCAGGCCGAAGTCGCCGAGGCCTGGAAAATCGAGCCCATGATCCGGCTGCGGCAGTTGCTGACGCAACGCGGCGCGCTGGACGAGTCGCGCGAACAGGCCATGAAGGCCGGGTTCGCGCGCGAAGTGGAGGCTGCCGTGCAGGAATATCTGAGCACGCCCGCCGCTTCGAGCGATGCCATGTTCGAGCATCTGTTCGCCAAGCCGCCGCCGTACGTGGAAGTCCAGAAGATGCTGGCCCGCCGCTACGCCGGCAGCGCCGGCCCGTCGCACTAGCCGTCCGCCGCGCAATGCCCAAGACAACCATGATCGAGGCCATCGCGATGGCGCAGGCGTGGGAACTGGAGCACGACCTCAGCGTGGTCGTGCTGGGCGAGGATGTCGGCCGCGCCGGCGGCGTCTTCCGCGCCACCACGGGCTTGCAGGAGCGTTTCGGCGCGGACCGGGTGCAGGACACGCCGCTGGCCGAGAACATGATCGCCGGCATGTGCGTCGGCCTGTCCACGCAGGGCATGAAGCCGGTGGCCGAGATCCAGTTCATGGGCTTCGTCTATCCGGCCATCGACCAGATCGTCAATCATATGAGCCGCATGCGCCATCGCACCCGCGGCCGGCTCAGCTGCCCGGTGGTGCTGCGGATGCCGCACGGTGGCGGCATCCATGCACCGGAGCACCATTCCGAGGCGGTCGAATCGATGCTGGCGCACATTCCCGGCATCCGCGTCGTGTGCCCCTCCTCGCCCGGCCGTGCTTACGGTCTGCTGCTTGCGGCGATTCGCGACCCCGATCCCGTGATCTTTCTCGAGCCCACCCGCATCTATCGCTACGCGAAGCAGGAAATCGCCGACGACGGTACGGCGCTGCCGCTCGATGTCTGCTACATCCTGCGCGAAGGCACGGACGTGACCCTCGTGACCTGGGGCGCGATGACGGTGGACGTGCTCGCGGCGGCCGAGCAGCTCGCCCGCCGCGGCGTGAGCGCCGAAGTCATCGACCTGGCCACGGTCAGCCCGATCGATTCCGCGACCATCCTCGATTCCGTCGCCAAGACCGGGCGTCTGGTCATCGTTCACGAAGCGGCGCGCAACTGCGCCGTGGGCGCCGAGATCGCCGCCATCGTCGCCGACGAAGGCCTGTACGATCTGCTCGCACCCATCAAGCGCGTGACCGGTTACGACACCGTCATACCGCTGTACCGGCTCGAGAACGAGTTCATTCCGAGCATTGCGCGCATCGTCGATGCGGTGCAGGCGACGCTGGAGCAGTCGTGATCACATTCAATCTCCCCGATCTGGGCGAGGGACTGCCCGAAGCCGAGATCGTCACCTGGCACGTGCAGGTGGGCGAGCGCGTGACGCTGGATCAACCCATGCTGTCGGTGGAGACCGCCAAAGCGGTGGTCGAGGTGCCCAGCCCCTACACAGGCACCATCGTGAAACTGCATGCGCAGCCCGGCGACACGGTGCAGACCGGGCGCCCCCTGGTGGATTTCGATCTTCCCGTGGATGCCGCCTCCGGCGCGAAAACTGCGAGGGGCGGTGCAGCTTCCGCCAGCCAGGGCATGGTGGTCGGCCACATGGCCTCGAGCAACGAAGAAATCGTCGAGCCGGCCATTGCCGGCCGCCAGCACCATGGCGCACACGAACGGGCTCGTGCGGCACCAGCCGTGCGCATGCTCGCCAAGCGCCTCGGTGTCGACCTTGCTTCGTGCCCCGCCAGCGGCCGGCACGGGCTCGTCGGTATCGACGACGTGCTGGCGGCATCGGGCACCGCGGCGCCCGGCGTTCCCGGGCTGACCGACGTCGACCGCCTGCGGGGTCCGCGCAAGGCCATGTCTGCGAGCATGTCGCTGTCGCGCGATGAAGTCGCGATGTGCACCGTCTTCGACGATGCCGATATCGAAGCCTGGGCCGGCCGCACCGACATCACGGTCCGCCTGATCCGCGCCATTGCCGCAGGCCTCAAGGCCGAACCCGGACTGAACGCGCTGTTCGATCCGAGCGGCCCGTCGCGCAAGCTGATGCAGCAGATCCACCTGGCCATCGCCGTCGATACCGGCGAAGGGTTGATCGTGCCGGTGCTGCGGGACGTGGGCACGCAATCCACCGCGCAGCTGCGCGAAGCGCTGAACGCACTCAAGGATCGAACCCGCAACCGCACGCTCGCGCCCGAGGAAATGCGTGACTACACCTTCACGCTGTCGAATTTCGGCACGCTGGCCGGCCGCTACGCCACGCCGCTGGTGGTGCCGCCGACCGTGGCGATCCTGGGCGCCGGCAAACTGCAACGCGATGTCGTGGCCGGCGCCAATGCGCCGGAGATACACGCGCGCCTGCCGCTGTCGCTGACCTTCGACCATCGCTGCATCACCGGCGGCGAAGCCTGCCGCTTCCTGGCGGCAGTGATCGCCGATCTCATCCAGCCTGGCTGACGCGATTGCCGCAGACTGCGGCAATCGCGCGGACGACTACGAATTGAAGTTGCAGCGCTGACTCGTTACACCACTCCATCACTTCATCGAATCCAACATCATGTACGGCACCATTCCCGCGGCCCGCAAGAAAATCATCGAACGCATCGCCTCCATCGCCAGTCGCACGCGGCAGCGCCGCGATCCGGTCGCCGGCGAAAATTTCATCCGCCATTACTATCGCGGCGTCGCCGAAGAGGACCTCGCCCAGTACAGCAGCGCCGATCTGGCAGCCGCGGCGCTCGGCCAGCTGCGCTTCGCCGCTGTGCGCCGGCGCGGCCGGCCGGCGGTTCGCGTTTTCAACACCGATCCCGCCAGCGACGGCTGGTCGTCCACGCACACCGTCGTCGAGGTCGTGGTCGACGACATGCCGTTCCTGGTGGACTCGCTCGGCATGGTGCTCAACCAGGCCGGCCTCACCATCCATCTGATGGTTCACCCCATCATCAACGTGCGCCGCGACGGCAGCGGCCGCCTGGTCGAACTGGGCGACGGCAGCAACGGCAAGAGCAAGTTCATCGCCGAGTCCTGGCAGCACATCGAGATCGACCGCATCGGCGACCCGGCGCGGCTCAAGGAGCTGGAACGCAAGCTGCTGAGCGTGATCGAGGACGTGCGCCTGGCGGTGACCGACTGGCAGCCGATGCGCAATCGCGCGCTGGAAATCGCCAAGGAGATCGAGAGCAACCCGCCGCCCACGCCGGCCGGCGAAGCCCGCGAAGTCGGCGCATTGCTCGAATGGATGGAGGCCAACCATTTCACCTTCCTGGGCTATCGCGAGTACCGGCTCAAACGCGGCCGCAGCGAAGACGTGCTGGAAGCCGTACCGGGCAGCGGCATGGGCATCTTGCGCGAGCGTCCGGGCCGTCAGCTCGAGCCCACCATACTCACTGGAGAGATGCGCACTCACGCGCGCGAGCCGGACCTGCTCACGATCACCAAGGCGAACTCCATCTCGACGGTGCACCGCGCCACCTATCTCGACTATGTCGGCATCAAGATCTTCGACAAGGCCGGGCGCGTCACCGGCGAGCAACGCTTCCTGGGCCTGTTCACGTCCGCCGTCTACAGCCGCAGCCCGCGCGAGATTCCGCTGTTGCGGCACAAGATCGAGCGGGTGATCGATCATTTCGGCCTGGATCCCGTGAGTCACGACGGCAAGGCCCTCTTGCACGTGCTCGAGACCTATCCGCGCGACGAGCTGTTCCAGGCCCGGGTCGCCGATCTGACCCGCATCGTGCGCGGCATCGTCAATCTCTACGAACGGCACCGCGTGCGGGTCTTCATGCGGCTGGACGGCTTCGGCCGCTTCTATTCCGGCATGATCTACGTGCCGCGCGACCGCTACAACACCCAGGTCCGCAACAAGATCGAAGCGCTGGTGCGCGACCGCCTGCACGCGGTCGGCATCGAATCGCAGGTGCAGTTGTCCGAATCGGCGCTGGCGCGCGTGCACATGATCGTGCGCCTGTCGCAGGACGACGGCCGGCACATCGACGTCGACGCGCTGGAACGGGAAATCGCCGAAGCGATCCGCACCTGGGACGATCGCCTGCGCGAAGCGCTGATCGTCAAGCATGGCGAACTCGAGGGTCTGGAGCTGGCCGAACGCCTGGCCGGCGCCTTTCCGGCCGCATACGAGGAAGACGTGTCGACCGCCATGGCGGTCGACGACGCCACGCAGATCGACCAGGTGCTGCGCGACAGCGACCGGGTCTCTTTGCGCTTGGTGAGCGGCAAGGACAAGGCGGTCCATTTCCGTCTGCTGCGCTCCGCCTCGCCGATTCCACTGTCGCGCGCCCTGCCGATTCTGGAAAACCTCGGTTTCACCGTGCTGAGCGAGCGTCCGTACCGCATCATGCCGCCGCGCGCGCAGGATGCCACCCGCAACCGCGAAGTCTGGCTGCAGGATTTCGAGATGTTGCGCCGAGACGGCGCGATTGCCGATCCTGCCAAGCTGGGCGAGCGTTTCACGGACGCTTTCCTCGCCGTCTGGAGCGGCCGCGCCGAGAACGACGGCTTCAACCGACTGATCGTCGCTGCCGATCTCACCTGGCGCCAGGCGATGGTGCTGCGTGCCTATTGCCGTTTCGTGCTGCAGGGCGGCGTCGCCTTCAGTCAGGCCTACATGGAGCAGGTGCTCGCCTCGAACGCCGCCATCACGGCGACGCTGTCCGGCATTTTCGAGGCGCAGTTCGACCCGGCCCGCAAAGCGGCGCAGTCCAAGGCCGAGATCGCGCGGCTGCAGAGGCAGCTGGCGAAACAGCTCGACGCCGTGACCAGCCCGGATGAGGACCGCATCCTGCGGCGCTTCGCCGGCGCCATCGCCGCAACGCTGCGCACCAACTATTTCCAGAACGACGCCGCGGCGACCAATCCGCGCGAGCCCTGGAAGTCGTACGTCTCCTTCAAGCTCGACTCACGCAATATCGCCGATCTGCCGCAGCCGCGGCCGGCATACGAGATCTTCGTGTACTCGCCGCGAGTCGAAGGCGTGCACCTGCGCATGGGCAAGGTGGCGCGCGGCGGCATTCGCTGGTCCGACCGTCGCGAGGACTTCCGCACCGAAGTGCTCGGCCTGATGAAGGCCCAGAACGTGAAGAACACGGTGATCGTGCCGGTCGGCGCCAAGGGCGGCTTCGTACCCAAGCGGCTGCCGCCCAACGCCAGTCGCGAAGACACGCAGCGCGAAGGCATCGAGTGCTACCGCACCTTCATCCGTGGCCTGCTGGACCTCACCGACAACGTGATCGGCAGCCGCATCGTGCCGCCGCCGCAAGTGGTGCGCCGCGACCCGGACGACGCCTATCTGGTGGTCGCCGCCGACAAGGGCACGGCGACGTTCTCCGATACCGCCAACCGGATCGCCGCCGAGTACAACTTCTGGCTGGGCGATGCGTTCGCCTCCGGCGGATCGGCGGGCTACGATCACAAGAAGATGGGCATCACCGCCCGCGGCGCATGGGAATGCGTCAAGCGCCACTTCCGCGAGCTCGGCGTCGATACGCAGTCGCAGAACTTCACGGCGATCGGCATCGGCGACATGGCCGGCGACGTGTTCGGCAACGGCATGCTGCAGTCGCCGCACCTGAAGCTGCTGGCGGCGTTCAATCACCAGCACATTTTCCTCGACCCGGATCCGGATGCGGCCGCCAGCTTCGCCGAACGCGAGCGCCTGTTCGCCCTGCCGCGCTCGACCTGGGAAGACTACAACCGCAAGCTGATCTCCAAGGGCGGCGGTGTCTATCCGCGCAGCGCCAAGTCGTTGAAGATCTCGCCGCAGGCGCAAGCCATGCTGGGACTGGACCGCGACACGCTCACGCCGCAGGAGCTGATCCGCGCCGTGCTGTGCATGAAGGTCGATTTGCTGTGGAACGGCGGCATCGGCACTTACGTCAAGGCCAGCGACGAAAGCAATGCCGAGGTCGGCGACCGCGCCAACGACGGCGTGCGCGTCAACGGCCGGGACCTGCGCTGCAAGGTCATCGGCGAAGGCGGCAACCTCGGCTGTTCGCAGCGCGGACGTATCGAGTACGCGCTCAACGGCGGCCGGCTGAACACCGACTTCGTCGACAACTCCGGCGGCGTCGACTGCTCCGACCACGAAGTCAACATCAAGATCCTGCTCAACTCGCTGCCCAAGCGCGCCAGCCTGACGCTGGCCAAGCGCAACAAGCTGCTGGTCGACATGACGGAGGAAGTCGCCTCGCTGGTATTGCGTGACAACTACTTGCAGAGCCAGGCGCTGTCGATGCTGGAAGCGCGCGCCGCGAAGGACCTGCTGGAGCAAGTCCACACCATCCGCTCGCTGGAGTTGTCGGGCCTGCTGGATCGCGCGCTGGAATTCCTGCCCACCAGCGAGGAGATCGACGAGCGCCACAAAGCCGGCCGCGGCCTGACGCGTCCGGAGCTAGCGATCCTGCTGTCCT
>JBDHQY010000129.1:0-6789 GCA_039807315.1 Steroidobacter sp.
TCTGGCGCGCAATGCCACGATGCGCGGATCGTTCGCTCCAGGCTTCAAAGTCGGACCGGAAGCAACGGCGGGCCAGCCACCGGCTGCTGCCACCTCACGGTAGTGCGCCAGCTCACCCCTGAGCCTGACGTACAAGGGATGCGTCGGCTTGAGCGCTTCGACACGCTGATACACGCTGCGGGACGCGATCGCATCCTCGATCTCCTGCGAGACATCGCGGTTCGCCATGACCCGGCCGTAGTTCCATTGGGCATCGAAGGACTCGGCATCCACCTTGCCGAACGAAAGGTGATAGGCGAGCCGCAGCACCGCATCCGTCATCAGAATGTCGTTCTGCGCACGTAACACATCCGTCGCGGCTGGCGCAGCCGTCTTGATTGCCAGGTCCGTGAGCACGGCGGTGTGGTAATCGGCGGGATCCAGGCCATCCGCATAGCTGTCCGCCAGCGCCTTGCGCAACTGCTGCGCGACCACCGGGTCGGTCCATGCGAGCCGGAACGAGCGGCGCGTATAGAACTCGTGAAGGCGCTCGGGCCAGGCGATGCGTTCGCCCTGGATCAGCGGATTCTCCGGATTCATCAACGCGTTCAGCTCCGCTTCGAGCGCAGCGGCGACGCCGCTGGCCGGATCCGACACCGCTTGCGCATGCAGCATCGCGGGCATCCCCAACAACAGCAGCGCAACGATTCGCAGGTTGCGCAGCCAGCGGGCCCATCCAGAATCGGTCGTGAACATCGTCAAAGCTGAGACTCTATGGGGAGGAACTTGAGGAGCCAGGCTACCGCGCGCCGGCTCCAGCCGGCGTAGGGATCGCGATCATACTGCAGCGTGCGACCGTCGAGCGTCTCCGTCCACACCGTGCGTCCCCACGCATCGAGCGTCACGACGAAGCTGCGGCGTGGAGTCGCGCCTTCTTCGAACATGAGCGCCAGCTCCTTGGCCAAGGTCGCGCTGTGGATCCAGACGCCCATTTCGCAGTTGAGGGTGGCCGAGCGCGGATCGAGATTGAACGAGCCGACGAAAATGCGCTCGCGATCGACGATCGCCGCCTTGGTGTGCAGGCTGGCGCGCGAGGAGCCGAAGCTCATGCGCTTCTCGTGTTCGAAGGCTTCCGGCGCAGGCTTGAGCTCGTACAGCTTGACGCCGCCTTCCAGCAGCTGTTTGCGATAGCGCACGTAACCGCTGTGAACGGCGGCCACGTCGGTGGCGGCCAGCGAATTGGTCAGGATCTCGACATCGATGCCGGCGGCAGCGAGCTGGCACATGCCGGCGGCGCCACCGGCACCCGGCACGAAGTACGGCGAGATCAGCAGCAGCTCCCGGCGCGTAGTGCCGAAGGCGTCGATCAGGCTGTCCAGCACGCCCGGCCGGATCTGCGAGGCGTGCTTGATGGCTTTGCGTGGATCGTCGGCGACCACCTGCACGCCGCTTTGCCAGGCCAGCCGGTAGTCGCCCTGCAGCAGGCTGACGATTCCCGGCGATTCCCGTAAGCGCCGCAGATAGGCCGAATCGGCCTGGGCCTGCGCCGCATCCGCCAGCGCCCGGCGCACTTCATCGAGCGTCAGCCGGCTGCGCATCGCGGGTCGCCGCAGGCGGCCGATGCGAATGCTGCTGGCGCTGTTCCAGTATTCGTCGAAGCTGCGCGCCGCCTGCTCGACCGCGGCTCCCGCCAGCAGCACGTCCAGATCGACGAAGTTCACGCCGTCGCTGGCCGAGAAATACTCGTCGCCGATGTTGCGGCCACCCACCAGCGCGATGCGCCCGTCGGCGATCCAGGCCTTGTTGTGCATGCGGTGATTGAGACGCGAGCCATGCGAGAAGACTTCCGCCATCGTGCGCAACGCGCCGGAACGAGTGATGAATGGATTGAACAGGCGGATCTCGATCCGTGGATGCTGGTCGAGCGCCATCAGCCCGACATCGCGCTGGCGCGCGTCCATGTCGTCGAGCAGCAGGCGCACGCGCACGCCACGATCGGCGGCAGCCAACGCCTCGCCAGCGAGATATCGCCCGGTCGCATCGTTGTGCCAGATGTAGTACTGCAGATCGAGGCTGCGCGCTGCCGCGCGGGCGCTCAAGGCACGCAGTGCGAAAGCATCGGTCCCCCGCGATACCAGCCGCGCGCCCGACTGACCCGGCTCGGCCAGGGATTGCTGTCTGGCGGACCATCGGTCGAGGATCGCGTCCTCGGCGGGTGGGATCGCAACACTCGGTTGTGCAGGCATGACTCCGCGGTGGGTCACGGACAGCCCTCCAGCGGCAGTGCCAAACCCGGTGAGAGAATGAAGGCGGGCGTTATTAGAGCGATATGCGCCGCCAATTGCATCCCCTTCTTGGGCTCCGCTGTCCGATCGCCGCGACATGCGCACACGCCGGCCGGCGGGCCGCATAGTATTCGCCTCCGTGTGAACCGCAGATCAGGGGCATTTCGTATGTCGGCACTCTCTCCGGTTCGATGCGTCGACGCCTGTGTCAGGCTGGCCGGCGTCATCGTACTTGTTCTGGGCGCAGCCATGCCCCAGCAGTCCCGGGCGGAAACTTCCCCGGCCGTTGCCACGCCGCGTCCGCGTGTCGGCTTGGTGCTGGGCGGCGGCGGCGCGAAAGGCGCTGCCCACGTGGGTGTACTGCAGGTCCTCGACGAAATGCACATTCCGGTGGACTGCATCGTCGGCACCAGCATGGGCGCGCTGGTCGGCGGCATCTACGCCTCCGGCAAGAGCGCCAAGGAAGTCGACTCACTGGTGCGCAAGATCGACTGGCGCGAGACGCTGGCGTTCGCCAGCCTGCGCGAGGAGCTGCCGATGCGCCGCAAGCAGGCCGGCATCACTTACAGCAACTCGCTGGAGTTCGGCATCCGCAACGGCGGCATCGCGGCGCCGTCCGGCTTCATCAACAGCCAGCACGTGGAGCAGACCATCCGCAAGCTGGCGCACACCGCCTCGGCCAAGGACGATTTCGACCAGCTGCCCATCCCCTTCCGCGCGGTGGCCACCGACATGCAAAGCGGCGAGATGGTGGTGTTCGACCACGGCGATCTGTCGCTGGCGATGCGCGCGAGCATGGCCGTACCGGGTGTTTTCTCGCCGACCGTGGTGGAGGATCGTGTGCTCGGCGACGGCGGTCTGGTGCGCAACCTGCCAGTCGACGTCGCGCGGTCCTCGTGCGCGGATGTGGTGATTGCCGTGTGGCTGAGAACGCCCACGCCGGATCGGGACATGCTGCTCTCGCCGCTGGCGCTCATTTCCCGTTCGCTCGATGTGGTCATCGACAGCAACGTGCGGCAGCAGCTGGACGCGCTGACCGAACGCGACGTGGCGATCGCGATCGACATGCGCGACATCGGCTCGGCCGATTTCGATCGCATCGAGCAAGCCATTCCGCTGGGACAGACCGCGGCGCGTGCACACGAAGCCGAGCTGGCACGCTTTGCGGTACCGCCAGCGGAGTACAGCGCATGGCGCAAGAGCAAGCTCGCCGAACAGACCGCCAGCACCCGACTGGCGGATGTCCGGATCAAGCGCCTGGAGCGGGTCAATGCGAACTACGTCGAGTCATCGCTGGAGATCAAGCCCGGCATGACCGTGAACGACCGCAAGCTCGACGACCAGGTGGCCGAGGTGTTCGCGCTCGGCGATTTCGAGAGCGTCAGCTACCGGCTGCGCGGCGATCCGGCGCGCGCGCTGCTCGAGATCGATGCGGTGGAGAAATCCTGGGGGCCGCGCTTCCTGCGCTTCGACTTGGGCCTGGCGGCGTCCTCCGAGGGCGAGACGCCGTTCGTGCTGCGCGGCGACTACCTGCATCACTGGATCAACCATGCCGGCGGCGAGATTCACGGCGCGGCACAGCTCGGCCGCACGACGCTGCTCGAAGCGTCGCTGTACCAGCCCATCGATGTGCGGCACGAATGGTTCGTCGAGCCGGCCGTTCACCTGCAGCGTTCGCTGGAGGACGTCTATCTGGACGGCGATACCGTCGCACGCATGGATCTGCGGCAGGCTTACGGCCAGCTGGATTTCGGCAGGACCTTCGGGCGCTCGGTCGAGCTGCGGCTCGGATTGCGGGGCGGTACCGCTCGCACCGAGCCCGACATCGCCGTGCCGGGCCTGATCGCCACCAGCAACGAAGCGCAGAACGCCTGGACCGCGAAAGCCATCTACGACACCCGCAACACACCGTTGCTGCCGACGCGTGGCTGGCTGGCGCGCATCGACTATCTGCATTCGGCAACCGCCCTGGGCAGTCACAGCAACTATGAGCGTCTCGACGCGCTGGTGCAGACGGCACTGTCGTACCGGCACGATGTCGTGATCCTGGCCCTGGCCGGCGGCACTTCCTTCGACACGGCATTGCCGCCCAACCACATCTTCACGCTGGGCGGACCAGGAAGCTTTCCCGGCTTCCGCATCGGCGAACTGCGCGGCGCGCAATACTGGACCGGCTCCATCAGCTATCTACGCAAGATCGCCGACATCAGTCAGCTGTTCGGCCAAGCCCTGTACCTGGGCATCCAGGCGCAGGCAGGCGCCATGGAGGAGCTGGCGCTGCCCAGCGACAGCAGCCTCTACGACGGCACGCTGTACTCCGGCTCGGTCTTCGTCACCGGCCGCACGCCCATCGGCCCGCTGACCGTCTCCATCGGCGTCGCCAGCAGCCGCAGCTGGCTACTGTCGTTCGGACTGGGCCGGCCGATCGAGGAAGGCACGATCATGGATTTCGCGCGCTAACTCGAAACTGCGGCCACACCTGCCGCTCGCGGATTTTCTCGACAGATCGATAATTTCTCGGACCCTGGCACGCACCCCCTGCAGAATACGCTCGCGCCGGCAATGGACGCCGGCCGGGGGGATCTGAAGCTCAACTATCATTCGGACACCGATTCTCTTTACATCGACCTGTCGGCGCGACCGAGCGTCGAGAGCCGCGAGGTCTCCGAGGGTGTGGTGCTCGACTACGATGCGGCCGGCAACCTGGTCGGCATCGATATCGACAACGCGAGTCGCAAAGTCGAGCTGGACACCTTGACCCTGAGCCATCTGCCGGGCCGCGTAGAGACGGTTGCCGCATAGCCGCACCTTCCGGCAGTCGGCAGCTTTCCAAAAAATGCCGCGGCCTGTGCACGGCCGGCGAGACCGCGTGCCGTAGATCGCTACATCACTTGGTGCCGGCAGGATGGAAGTGCGCGAGGTCATCAAGTCGCTTGAGCGGCTCGGGCCGGCCAGCGTTCCCCGGCGATTCAGACGGTGTCGTCCCGACGCGGCGTGCTTTGCAGCAGCTCGTACACGCGATTCGCCACGGCGACCAATGTTTGCGCGCACGGCTCGCAACCACCACCGCAGCACATCGGCCATTGCGCGACCGGCATCGAGAACAGCGGCCGCACGCAGCTGCGGTAGTAATCCTGCAATCCGGCTTCTTCACTGGCCTGTGCCAGTGCCCGGGCAAATTCGCAGCTGCGTGTATCGACCATGCGGCCGCAGCCTAACCGATGCGGACGCCGCGACGACAGTCGCGAACCGCTGGACGCAGATGGGTTAATCTGACGACCGGCAGTTTTCTCGAATCCCATAGAGGAATCCGCATCATGCCCTGGCCCGCATCCGTCACCCTGCACGGCACGTACGTACGGCTGGAACCATTGTCCCGGTCGCATCATGACGATCTGATCGCAGCCGTGTGCGACGGCGAACTGTGGAATCTGTGGTACACGTTCGTGCCCACGCCGGAGAAGATGCACGCCGAGATAGAACGCAGGCTGGCGCTGCAACAGCAGGGCTCGATGCTGCCCTTTGCCGTCATCGAGCTCGCCAGCGCCCAGGCGGTCGGCATGACGACGTACATGGACATCGACGCTGCCAACCGGCACGTGGAGATCGGCTCGACCTGGTATCGCCAGCGCGTACAACGCAGCGCGCTCAATACCGAGTGCAAGCTGCTGTTGCTGCGGCACGCCTTCGAGGAGCTCGACTGCATCGCCGTCGAGTTCCGCACCCATTTCCTCAACCATGCGAGCCGCCGTGCGATCGAGCGGCTGGGCGCGAAACTGGACGGCGTCCTGCGCAACCATCGCCTGTCTGCGGACGGCACCCTGCGCGACACCTGCGTGTACAGCATCATCGCCGGCGAGTGGCCGACGGTGCGATCACATCTGACGTATCAGCTGGCCAAGCCGCGGACGCGGAACTGAGAAGCGCCTTCAGGCGCGCGGCGGCCCGATGGTGCCGCTGACTCGCTGAGTCAGCTCGCCGCTATCGCCGCAACGGATGCCCGCCGCGTTGGCTTCATCCGTATCCAGGTGCATCCGCAACTGGAATTCCTTGGCGACGCGCACCACCACATCGCCGAAGACGAGATCGCGGCCGTCGCTGTCGATACGGACCTCCACGCAGTCGTGATCCTGCAAACCAAGCCGACGCGCTTCCTCCGGGTTCATGTGGATGTGCCGCCGCGCGCAGATAACGCCACTGGCGATGGTGACGCGTCCGGCCGGCCCTTCGAGGGTAATGCCAGGGGTATTGGCCAGGTCGCCGGAAATGCGCACCGGCGCATCCACGCCCAGCACGAATTCGTCGGAGCGTGAAATCTCCACCTGATCCGACGTCCGCGGCGGCCCCATCAGGCGCACATTGGCAATCCGCCCGCGCGGGCCGATCAGCGTGACCGTTTCCTGCGCCGCGAACTGTCCCAGCTGCGACAATGCGGTGCGCTCGTGCAATCGATAGCCTTTGCCGAACAGGGCATCGATGGTTTCCTGTGTCAGATGTGCATGACGCGCGGAAACCTCCACCGGAA
>JBDHQY010000130.1:0-6775 GCA_039807315.1 Steroidobacter sp.
CGTTGCGCACGTCGCCACGCTGGAGAACGCCGATTCGGCCGCGCTGACATTCCTTGCGAATCCGCGCTATCGCCGCTTTTTGTCGCAGACGAAGGCGGGGGCCGTGGTGCTCGAGCCCAAGTTCGCCGACGAATGCAAGGGCGCGGCGCTGTTGACGAGCAATCCCTACGCCGCGTACGCACGCATGGCGGCGTTGTTGCATCCCGAGCCGTCCGTGCCTGCCGGTGTCCACAAGACGGCCATTGTCGCCGCGACGGCGACGGTCGATGCAACGGCGTGCATCGGCCCCAGAGCGATCATCGAAGATCATGCTGCGATCGGCCCGCGCGCCGTCATCGGTGCCGGCTGCATCGTGATGCGCGATTCGCGCATCGGTGCCGATACGCGGTTGGTGGCGAACGTCACCCTCTGCCATGGCGTCAGGATCGGCGAGCGTTGCGTGCTGCATCCGGGCGTGGTGATCGGCGCCGACGGCTTCGGGCTGGCGCCCGATCAGGGCCAGTGGGTCAAGGTGCCGCAGGTGGGCGGCGTGACCATCGGCAACGATGTCGAGATCGGCGCCAACACCACGGTCGATCGCGGCGCCATCGAGGACACCCGGATCGGCGACGGCGTCAAGCTCGACAACCAGATCCAGGTCGCGCACAACGTGCAGATCGGTGCGCACACCGTGGTGGCCGGCTGCAGCGGTATCTCCGGCAGCACCGTGATCGGCCAGCGCTGCATGATCGGCGGCATGGTCGGCATCGCCGGCCACCTGAGCATTTGCGACGACGTGGTCGTGACCGGCAAATCGTTCGTTTCCGGCAGCATCCATCAGCCGGGGTACTACTCCAGCGGTTTGCCGATCGACGAAACCAGCCGATTTCGCAAGAATGTCGCCCGTTTCCATCGCCTGGATCCATTGGCCCGCGAAGTGCGCAGGCTGGGCCAGCGGCTGGGAACGCAGCGGGACGGCGCGGAGCAGGATCCGGCCTGATTCCGCCCTCGAAACCATCGGGCCACCATCGGAAAGCGAATGAGCCAAACTGACGACCGGCAGCAGCCTGCCAGCGACGCCCCTCTGAGCATGGACATCAACGAGGTGCTGCGCCGTCTGCCGCACCGCTATCCGTTCCTGCTGGTGGATCGGGTGCTGGAGTGCCATTCGGGCAAATCCATCCGCGCGCTCAAGAACGTGACCTACAACGAGCATTTCTTTCCCGGCCATTTTCCGCACCGGCCGGTGTTTCCCGGCGTCATCATCCTGGAGGCGCTGGCGCAGACGGCCGGCATCCTGGCCTTCGTCACCGCCGGCCAGTATCCGGATTCCGAGCGCCCCATGTACTTCGTCGGCATCGACAAGGCGCGCTTCCGCCGGCCGGTGGAGCCGGGCGATCAGCTGATCCTCAAGGCGACGCTGGAACGCTCGATGCGCGGCATCTGGAAGTTCGCGACGGTGGCCGAGGTCGACGGCGAGGAGGCCACGAGCGCCGAGATGATGGTGGCACCGGGCACCGGGAAGTAGACGCGAGCAGCATGGCCATCCATCCCACAGCGATCATCGCCCCCGATGCGGTCCTGGCGCCGGACGTGGAGATCGGCGCGTACTGCGTCGTCGGTCCGGGCGTCAGCATTGCCGCGGAATGCTGGATCGGTCCGCACGTCGTCATCGATGGGCCGACCAGCATCGGTCGCGGCAACAGCATTTTCCAGTTCGCCTCCATCGGCGCGGCGCCCCAGGACCTCAAGTACAAGGGCGAGCCGACCCGGCTGGAGATCGGCGAGCGCAACGTGTTTCGTGAGAACTGCACCATCAACCGCGGCACCACCAAGGACCAGCTGGTGACACGCATCGGCAGCGACAACCTGTTCATGGCGGGCTCGCACGTCGGCCACGACTGCGTCATCGGCTCGCATTGCGTGCTGGCGAACTACGCCACGCTCGGCGGCCATGTGGTGATGGGCGACTGGGTGCATCTGGGCGGCTTCGCCGGCGTGCACCAGTTCTGCAAGATAGGCGCACATGCCTTCATCGCCAACAACACCGCGGTAACGCGCGATGTGCCGCCGTACGTGATGGCCGTCGGTCGGCCCGCCGAACCGCACAGCGTGAATGCGGAAGGACTGAAGCGCCGTGGCTACACGGCGGAGCAGATCCGCAACATCCGCGAAGCCTACCGTACGCTGTACCGCTCCAAGCTGAAGCTGGCGGATGCCACCGAAGAGCTGATGCGCCGCGCCGCGGAGCAACCGGAGCTCGAGCCTTTCGTCGCCTTTCTCAACGAGACTTCGTCGCGCCGCGAGCGGGTGGGGATCGTGAGATGAGCGGCCGCAGACCGCGGACCGAAGACAACCGGGTGCGGATGAGCCGCTTGCCGTCAGTCGCGATGCAAGGTTGCTGGCCGGGGGCGCATTCGGATCGTCGCTGCTGCACGCCAGGCCGCCAGCCGGTAACCATGACGTCGCGTCTGGCCCCGGCATTCAGGGCCTGCGGCGCATCGCTGTAGTCCGTTTTCGATGCCGGCCAGAGCTCCCCGCATCGTCCTCGTCGCCGGCGAGGCGTCCGGTGACAATCTTGCCGCCAGGCTGATCGAAGCGTTGCGCCAGCGCCTGCCCGATGCCCGGTTCGCCGGCATCGCCGGGCCGCGCATGATCGCCGCCGGTTGCGAAGCCTGGGAGCGCGCCGAGAGCCTCGCGGTGATGGGGCTGTTCGAGATCATTCCTCACCTACCACGGCTGCTGCGCATACGGCGCGAGCTGGTCGAGCGTGTGCTCGCCGATCCGCCCGATGTCTACGTCGGCGTGGACGCCAAGGAATTCAACCTGCGCCTGGCACCGCAGCTCAAGGCGCACGGCATTCCGACCGTGCAATACGTGAGTCCGCAGATCTGGGCCTGGCGGCAGGGCCGCGTGCGCACCATTGGGCGGGCGGTGGACCTCGTGCTCTGTCTGCTGCCGTTCGAGAAGCAGTTCTACGACCAGCACGCGGTCGCCGCTGAGTTCGTCGGCCACCCGCTGGCGGATCAGATCCCGCTGCATCTCGACCCGCAGACCGCGCGCCGCGCGCTAGGTCTGGATGAGGCCGGCATCTATATCGCTTTGCTACCCGGCAGCCGTGGCGGCGAAGTGGCGCGATTGAGCCCGGATTTCGCCGCAACCGTCGCCTGGCTCGTCCGGCACCGGCCCGAGATCCGGTTCATCGCAGCCATGGCGAACGCGCGGGCTCGTGGTGCATTCGAATCGGCGCTCGACCGTGCCGGCATGCGCGAGCGTGTACGAATTTTCGACGGCCATGCCCAGGAAGTGATGGCGGCCAGCGACACGATTCTGCTGGCGTCGGGCACGGCCACCCTGGAGGCGACCCTGGTGAAGCGCCCGATGGTGGTGGCCTACCGCCTGGGGGCGCTCACGAGTTTTCTTCTCAAGCGCTTGAAACTTTTCAAGGCGCCGTTCTTCGCGCAGCCCAACCTGCTGGCCGGCCGCGCCGTGGTGCCGGAGTACTTCAACGACCAGGTCCGCGCCGAGGTGCTGGGGCCGGCGCTGCTCGGACAATTGGAGCGTGCCGATCGAGCCGAGCTGGTGCAAACTTTCACCCGGATCCACGAGACCTTGCGACGCGACGCCAGCAGCCGTGCGGCGCAGGCGATCGTCGAGCTGATGCGTCAGCACTCAGCGACCGGCAACTAACCGGGACTGACAGCCGATGAAAGACAGCTTGTGCCGCAAGGCACCGCGTCCTGCACCGCTACATAGCGCGCTATTGCGCCACGGCTGCGCGTATCCGGACGAAGGCTAGATGTGTGATTGTGGTGGGAAAGGTGACAGCGGAAGATCAGCTTCGTTCGACGGTGTTGCGGTCCCGGCCGGGACCGCAGCAACGGGTAGCGCGGTGGCTCCCGGGAGTGTGTTCGGAAACGAGATCGAAGCTCGGCCGACCTTCATCGGAACCGCGACGTTCTCAAACGAGAGCCACTCTTCCGTTCTTGGATCACTAGCTAAGCGATGCGCCCGACAACAATGAATCTGCCGCTGTCCGCTCCCGGTCTCGTCGCCGGGGTCGATGAGGCCGGCCGCGGGCCGCTCGCCGGCCCGGTGGTGGCCGCTGCCGTGATTCTCGATCCGCGTCGACGCGTCCGCGGCATTCGCGATTCCAAGCAGCTCACGGCGGTCGAGCGCGAGGAGCTGGCGATCAGGATCCGTCGCAACGCCGTCGCCTGGGCCGTCGCCTGGGCGGATGTGGAGGAAATCGATTGCCTCAACATCCTCGAAGCCACGCATCTGGCCATGCGCCGTGCCCTGATGGGCCTGCATGTCGCGCCGGCGCACGTGCAGATCGACGGCAACCGCTGCCCCTCGTTCAGCGGCCTGCAATTCAACTGCACGTTCGAGGCCATCATAGATGGCGACGCGCTGCGCAGCTGCATCGGCGCCGCCTCGATCCTGGCGAAAGTGCAGCGCGATGCGATGATGGTGGAGCTGGATCGGCTATATCCGCAGTACGGCTTTGCGGGCCACAAGGGCTACGGCACCCCACGGCACTGCGAAATGTTGGAGAATCTCGGACCCTCCCTCATTCACCGTCGCAGTTTCGAGCCGGTGCGGCTCGCCGCCTTGCGCATCACCGCCTAAATGTCCTTCGTCCATCTGCATCTGCACACCGAGTACTCGCTGGTCGACAGCGTCGTACGCATCACAGCCGAAGGTGAAGGCAGTGTCGGACTGATGGACGCCGCGGCGCGCGCCGGCATGCCGGCGGTGGCGCTGACCGACCAGAGCAATCTGTTCGCGATGGTGAAGTTCTATCGCGCCGCGCAGTCGGCCGGCGTCAAGCCGGTGATCGGCGTGGATCTGCTGGTCCACGAAGCCGGCGACAAGGTCGAGCCGACGCGGCTGGTGCTGCTGTGCCAGAACGACGTCGGCTACAAGAATCTGACGCGGCTGGTCAGCCGTTCCTACCTCGAAGGCCAGCACAAGGGCCTCGCCACCATCGATCGCAGCTGGCTCACCGCCGAGACCGTGCGGGGCCTGATCGCTCTGTCGGCGGCAGGCGAGGGCGATGTCGGCCGCGCCATCATGGGCGGGCGCACCGACGATGCTCGTGAGGCGCTGCGGAATTGGTTGGCGCTGTTCGACAACCGCTACTACATCGAGCTGCAGCGCATCGGCCGTGAAGGCGAGGAGCACTATATCCGCGGCGCGCTCGAGCTTGCCGTCGAATGCGATGTGCCGGTGGTCGCCACCAACAACGTGCGATTCATCCGGCGCGAGGATTTTCAGTCGCACGAGGCGCGGGTGTGCATCCACGAAGGCTGGATGCTCGACGATCCGAAGCGGCCGCGCCGTTACACGCAGCAGCAATATCTGAAATCTCCGCAGGAGATGGCCGCGCTGTTTCGCGACGTGCCCGAAGCGCTGGCCAACACGGTGGAGATCGCGCGCCGCTGCAGTCTGGAGTTGACGCTGGGCAAGTCGGTGTTGCCGGCGTATCCGGTGCCATCGGAAATGACCACCGAAGATTTCCTGCGCGAACAGGCGCAGCGCGGTCTGGAGCTGCGCCTGCAGCGCATGGCGGAGCAGCCTGCCGCGAGCCGGGTCATTGCGCGCGAAGAATACGAGTCACGACTGCAGATCGAGCTCGGCGTCATCTGCCAGATGGGATTCGCGGGCTACTTCCTGATCGTCGCCGACTTCATCCGCTGGGCGCGCGAGAATGGCGTGCCTGTGGGGCCGGGCCGTGGCTCGGGCGCGGGGTCGCTGGTCGCCTACGCGCTGGCCATCACGGATCTGGATCCGTTGCAGTACGACCTGCTGTTCGAGCGCTTCCTCAATCCCGAACGCGTTTCCATGCCCGACTTCGACGTCGACTTCTGCATGGAGGGCCGCGACCGCGTCATCGACTACGTGGCCGAGCATTACGGGCGCGAGCGCGTCTCGCAGATCATCACCTACGGAACGATGGCGGCGAAGGCCGTGGTGCGCGACGTCGCGCGCGTGTACGGCATGAGCTACGGCTTTGCCGATTCCATCGCCAAGCTGATTCCGTTCGAACTCGGCATCACGCTCAAGGACGCGCTGGAGAAGGAGCCGGAGCTCAAGCGCCGCTACGAGGTCGAGGAGGAAACGCGCTCTGTCATCCAGATGGCCATGTCGCTGGAGGGGCTGGTGCGCAATGCCGGTATGCACGCCGGCGGCGTGGTCATTGCGCCCCCGGTGCTCACCGATTTCGCGCCGCTGTTCTGCGACGAGAACGGCACCAGCGTGGTGACCCAGTTCGACAAGGACGACGTCGAGGCGGCCGGTCTGGTGAAGTTCGACTTCCTCGGCCTGCGCACGCTCACCATCATCGACTGGGCGATCAAGATCATCAATACGCAGCGCCAGGCGCAGGGCGAAGACCCGCTGGACATTGCGGCGCTGCCGATGGACGACGCGGCCGCCTACGATCTGCTCAAGCGCTACGAGACCACCGCGGTGTTCCAGCTGGAATCCCGCGGCATGAAGGACCTGATCCGGCGCCTGCAGCCCGACTGCTTCGAGGACATCGTGGCGCTGGTGGCGTTGTTCCGTCCCGGTCCGTTGCAATCGGGCATGGTCGACGACTTCATCGCGCGCAAGCACGACAAGGCCGGCGGGCCGATCGACTATCTGCATCCGGACCTGCAGCCGGTGCTCGCGCCCACCTACGGCGTCATCCTGTACCAGGAGCAGGTGATGCAGATCGCGCAGGTGCTGGCCGGCTATTCGCTCGGCGGCGCCGACCTGCTGCGGCGCGCGATGGGCAAGAAGAAGCCCG
>JBDHQY010000131.1:0-6744 GCA_039807315.1 Steroidobacter sp.
CACCATGCTGCTGGCCGGCAACGCGGTCACGCCCATCGACTGGTGGAGCCCGAAATGGGTGCAGGACCGCATCGTGCGCAAGCTGCGCGATGCCGGCATGACGGATTCGCAGCAGGCCGCCGCCCGGTGATGTAAGGATCTTCGGGTTCATCCGTCACCGCTGCGCCGGCCGCAGGCAGGCTGACCGATCTGGATGGATTTGCGCCGGCGCAGGCGACCTTGCAGGTCGGTTTGGGGAGCGAGTGCTTACCCGATGAACGCCACGCGGAGGACGGGTGAACTGGCTGGCGCATGTATTCCTGTCGGAGCCGGGCGTGGAGTTTCGCCTCGGCAATCTGCTTGCCGACCTCGTGCGCGGCGAGCAACGGGTCGGGATGAGCGTCGATTTCCTGCGCGGCGCGCAGTGTCACAAAGCCATCGATTCCTTTACCGACACGCATCCGGTCGTGCGGCGCAGTCGCTCGCGCGTCGGCAGCGAGCATCGCCGCTTCAGTGGCGTGCTGGTGGATGTGTTCTACGACTATTTTCTGGCGACTGCCTGGGAGCGTCATTCGTCGCTGCCGCTGGAGGCGTTCACTGCCGGTTTCTATGCCGACGTTCGAGCCAGGCCGTTGCAGCTGCCGGAATCCGCGCGCGTTACGCTCGATCGGATCGTCAAGCACGATCTGCTGGGTCAGTACCGGCGGATCGAGGGTGTCGAACACTCCTTGCGGCGCCTGTCGACATACCTGAGTTCGCGCTGGCGCAAGCAGTTCGCCCTGGAGCGCAGCGTGGCGGATCTGCTCCGACAAGAGCGTGAGTTCGCCGACGATTTCGCCGAATTCTTTCCGCAGCTGCAGGCGCACGTGGCGCAGCTGTCTCTTCAGTAGCCGCCCGCTCGCTCACCGGCTGGCGGATGCAGGAAACCCCTGTGTATAGCCTCGTCGGCGGTATATCGGATCAGGCGGAAGATTGCTTCGCCGCCGCGGCGACGGTTACACCTGCTGCAGCTTCCACTTCCCGCGACGGAACAGCACCGCGCTCCACAGCGTCAGCACCGAGAACGAGATCGGCACGGAAATGAAGACGCCGGCCGGACCGAAGTCGAGCCATTGCGCCAGCAGCCAGGCGAGCGGTACCTGGCCGAGCCAGAAACAGAAGAAATTCAGACGCGTCGGCGTCCAGGTGTCGCCGGCGCCGTTGAAGGCCGCTTCCAGGCACATGCCGGCGGCGTACAGTGGAAAAGCGAGGCTGACGATCCACAGCGCCCGCGCGCCGTACGCCAGCACTTCCGGATCGGTGGTGAACAGGCCCACCAGCGGCCGGGCGAAGATCACGAAAGCGATGCCGATCGCGCCCAGGAAGATCGTGTTCAGGCGCGTGGCGATTTTTATGGCGGCCTCGGCGCGTTCCGGCTGGTGCGCGCCGAGATTCTGGCCGACCAGCGTCGCGCCCGCATTCGACAGGCCCCAGGCCGGCATCAGCGCGAACATCACGATGCGGATGGCGATGGTGTAGCCGGCCAGGGCGGCGCTGCCGAAGACCGCCAGGATCTTGAACAGCCCGATCCAGCTGGTGGTGCTGATCAGCAGCTGCGCGACACCGTTGGCTGCCGTGGCGATGATGGTCCGCAGCGTGTCGAACGCCGGTTTCAGATGAGCCGCACGCATGCGCAGGCGACTGTTGTGGCCGGTGATGTGCCACAGCTGATACAGCACGCCGACGCCCCGTCCGATGTTGGTGGCGACCGCCGCGCCGGTGACGCCGAGCTCCGGGAACGGCCCCCAGCCGAAGATGAAGCACGGCCCGAGCAGGATGTTCAGCGCGTTCGCCAGCCACAGCGTGCGCATGGCGAGCACGGCATCGCCCGCGCCGCGGAAGATGGCGTTGATCAGGAAGATCAGAAACACCGTGGCGTTGCCGCCGAGCATGATGATGGCGAAGTCCGTGCCCAGCTCCACGATGGACTCGCTGGCGCCCATCAGCCGTAGGATGTCCGGGGCGAAATAGCCGAGCACCAGGCCCATTGCGGCCGACACGGCGACGCCGAGCACGATGATCTGTCCGGCGGCCTGCGCGGCGCGCTCCGGGTCTTTCTCGCCGATGCGCCGCGAGACGATGGCCATCGCCGCGAACGAGATGCCGATGGCGACGGCATAGATCAGCGCCATCACCGATTCGGTGAGACCGATGACGGCCACCGCGTCGCGGCCCAGGTGCGATACCCAGAACACGTCCACCACCGCGAACAGCGATTCCATGATCATTTCCAGGACCATGGGCACCGCCAGCAGCAGCACGGCGCGATTGAGCGTTTCGGCCGTGTAGTCGTGCTGCTCGCCCCGCAGCGCCTGGCGCACCACCTGCCAGAACGACTCCTGCGGCTTGCCGGCACCTGAAGATTCGGTGGAGACGGGAGTGGGCATGGGGCTGCGTGGAGCGAAAAAGGGCGTAAGTCTAACCGGGCCGAACGTGGCGTTGCACCGGATCCGGCCGGGGCTCGGTTGGGAAATGCGCACGACTTCGTGGGCGATGCGCACCGTACATGTCCTGCCGGTATCATTCCGGCCATTCACCCAAGTCCAGTCGACCGAACTCCGTGCGCACCCGGCTTCCTTTGTTGAATGGCGTGGCCGCCGCCACCGTGCAGCTGCCTCAAGGAGCGTGGCCGACGGTGCTCGACTGTCTTGCGGAGCGCTTTCCGGCCATTGCCCGCGAGCGATGGGCCGATCGCATGGCGCGTGGCCGGGTGCTCGATGCGCACGGCCAGGCACTACTGCCGGCCGCCGCCTACAAGGCCGGAATGCGCGTTCATTACTACCGCGAAGTTCCCGCCGAGATACCCATTCCGTTCGCCGAATCCGTGTTGCACGCCGACGAGCATCTGGTGGTGGCGGACAAGCCGCATTTCCTGCCGGTGACGCCGGCGGGCGAGTACGTTCGCGAAACGCTGCTGACCCGCCTGCGGCAACGGCTGCGCAATCCGGATCTGGTGCCGTTGCATCGGATCGATCGCGGCACCGCCGGCGTGGTGCTGTTCTCGGCGCAGGCCGGCAGCCGTGCCCGCTATCAGGCGCTGTTCCGCGAGCGGCAGATCGCCAAGCGCTATGAAGCGATCGCTCCGGCTTTGTCTGGGCTGCGCTTTCCGCTGGTTCGCTCGACCCGCATCGTCCGCGGTGAGCCCTTCGTACGCAGCCAGGAGACGGCTGGACTTGCGAACAGCGAAACTCGCATCGAGGCAGAACCGACCGGCAACGAGCTATGGCGCTACACGCTTCAGCCCGTCACCGGCAAGAAGCATCAACTGCGAGTCCACATGGCGGCGCTCGGCGCGCCCATTCTCAACGACGACTTCTATCCGGCCATGATCGAGCGCGCCCGCGACGACTTCAGCCAGCCGCTGCAGCTGCTGGCTCGCAGCGTCAGCTTTCGCGATCCGCTGACGGGGGGCGTGCGCGAATTCCACAGCCGTTTCGAGCTGTCGCACGACCCGATGCGGCAGCCGTCGCGGCTGGCCTGACACGAATCGCCGACGTTTTCGAGTTTCCGGTTCAATGCCTGCTTGCGGAGGGATGCATCCATGTCGAGTGCCATCAATACGCTGCTGCGGCAGCGCGGCCAGCATGACAGCGGCCGCGTCGGCATGGTCGAGCTGTTCTTCGATCTGGTGTTCGTGTTCGCCGTCACGCAGCTGTCGCATTCGCTGCTGGCGACGCTGACGTTCACCGGCGCGGCGCAGATGGTGCTGCTGCTGCCGGCGGTGTGGTGGGTATGGATCTACACCTCGTGGACCACGAACTGGCTGAACCCGGAGCGCCTGCCGGTGCGCTCGTGCCTGTTCGTCATGATGATCGCGGGGCTGGTGCTGGCGGCGTCCATTCCTGCGGCATTCGCCGAGCGAGGGTTGACGTTCGCCGCTGCCTACGTCTTCATGCAACTCGGCCGAGCCCTGTTCGTGCTGTGGGTGGTGCGCACCGGGCCGGCGGCGCTGTTCGACAATTTCCTGCGTATCTTGGTGTGGCTGGCGCTCGCCAGTGTGCTGTGGATCGTTGGCGGCCTGGCTTCCGTGGAGACGCGATTCGCATGGTGGGCGGGCGCGCTGGCGATCGAGCTGCTCGGTCCTGCGTTCTTTTTCTGGGTTCCGGGCCTGGGCGGCTCACGGATCTCCGACTGGGATATCGATGGCGCGCACATGGCCGAACGTTGCGCGCTGTTCGTCATCATCGCGCTGGGCGAGTCGCTGCTGATCACCGGGGCCACCTTCTCGGAGTTGAGCTGGAGCCCCGACAGCGTCGTCGGCATGCTGATCGCCGTGTTAGGCAGCATCGCCATGTGGTGGGTGTATTTCGATACAGGCGCCGAGCGCGCGCAGCATCGAATCGTTCACGCGCGGGACCCTGGGCGACAGGGACGGGTCGCTTACACCTATCTGCATCTGCTGATCGTGGCAGGCATCATCGTGTGCGCGGTCGCCGACGAGCTGGTGCTGGTGCATCCGGGCCATGCCAGCAATGCCGGCATCGTGGTGATCCTGGGCGGGCCGCTGCTCTACCTGCTCGGCAACATGCTGTTCAAATGGGTGACCAACGATAGGTCCACGCCGCCGCTGTCGCATATGCTGGGTGTCGCGCTGCTGGCGATTCTGACGCCGTTCGCATGGGGTCACTGGTTTTCGGCGTTGCTGTTGTCGACGCTGACCACGGTTGTCCTGGTACTCGTCGCGGCCTGGGAGAGCGTTGCGCTGCGCCGGCTCGCCATCGCTTGATGGTCTACGCAAGCTCGCTGCATGCGCGCACCTCGTTCAGAGTCCACTCCCGCAGCAATTCGCCGTCGCGGAATACTTCGAGCAGTTCGCTGGGCTGCGAGCTCGAGCCGAGCGGGCAGGTGAGGAACTGCTGCGTGTGCGTATCGCGGATCAGGTCGAGCCGGCCTTTCTTGGAGATCTTGGCCGGATCGGTCACGGGATCCTTGTAGACGTCGCGCCACTGGCCATGGATCCTCGCGGCCGAGAGCAAAGGGGACAGATTTATTTCCCACGGCGAGACAGGCAAGCCGGTTCTTGTCCGTGATGAACACTGCCGGGGGTTGTGCCCGCGTTGGACGCTGGATCAGCGAGAAATATATCTGTCCCCTTTGCTCTCCAGATCGATACCAGCCTGCCGTCGGCCAGGGTGATCCGTGCACTGAACGAGTTGATGGAGCTACGCGGTAAGCCGAAGCGGCTGCGGCTCGACAATGGTCCGGAACTCATCAGCCATGCTCTGGCTCTGTGGGCACGCGACAACCTAATCGAATTGTGCTTCATCCAACCGGGAAAGCCGACACAGAATGCGCTGATCGAACGCTTCAATCGCACCGTTCGCACTGAAGTGCTCGATCGGTACATCTTCAACAGCATGAGCGAGGTGCGACAGATGCTTGAGGACTGGCGCCATCGCTACAACCATCAACGTCCACATAGCGCACTCGGCGATGTTCCGCCCGCCCGGTATGCCATGGCACACTCAATCCCATCCTCTACTTCTGAATGACTCGAAGAAACGAGGTGACTACAACATTTCGACGGATTGCCACTGCTAACGCCAACAGTTTTGGGAAGGATATGACCAAAAAAGAGCAACACGCAGCTACTTGGCGCTGGGGTGAAGTCCTTACGCGCGCGATGACACTGGCGACGTTATGTGTACCGATACTGTTCCTTGTCGGTTTGGCATTCGATCAAGGCTATCAATCGACATTCAATGTCCCCGTGGTTGCCCGATCGAGTGGTTTCCATGAAACCTTGACCCTGGGATTCTTCGCTGTTCACCACGCCGTACGAATGCTCCGTCAGTGGATGAGCAATCATTGGTCTTTAATGCTCTCATACGCGCTCGTCGCAGGAGCGCTCGCGGCATTCTTATTTTTTAAACGAGAATCGTGGACTCGAAGTATACGGGCTCGCATTCTCGCATGGGCGCGTGCTCACAAAGTTGCCACCAATTCGGCGGCTTCTGCTGGTGTCTCAGTGTTTGTTTTCCTGATGCCATACCTGCTGATAGCGATCTTCTACACCCTTCTGACCATGCCGCTTCTGGGATACTTGGTTGGGAACCGGGTTGCACGTACTCACTTAGGCAAGCACGCGCCTACGTGCGAGCTTGCCGCTGCGCATCCGGACAGGTTCTTTCCATGCGTAACCGCCAAAAATTCGCATGAGACGGTTAGCGGGTATCTGATTGCCGCCACGTCCACCCACTTTGTTATTGCAATCAACGGGAGAACCCGCGCAATTCCTCTGGACGGATGGGAATTTGAGAGCACGTATTACTCGGTGAATAGCATTGAATCAACCTCGGCGAGGTGAAGTCGCGGACACTGAAACTGAGGCTCCCAGCCACCACCGAGGCGCGGGGTCACAACTCATCGAGCCGAGCAAGCCGAACCAGAACTCATATGTCGGATTATTAACGTCCTATTCCGCGACGAAATTTTGAACGAATGCTGATTCTGGCGAGATGCCGGAGCGGGACAGCATTGAGCTGTCCAGAGTTGAGGCATATCTTACGCATGGCCCCCTTCGATGCAGCATTGACCGAAGACGGCTCGCATCCGTGGTGGAAAGTGGAAGACGACGTGAGCAACGAGATACTGCGCAGGCACCTTGGACTTCCCCCAGTATGGTGGACACCTCCGAGCCTCACGATGAGGCACTTTCGAATGCCTCGGGACTGACGCCGCCGAGATGGCTGTGGCGTCGGGTTCGATTGTAGAACACCTCGATGT
>JBDHQY010000132.1:0-6741 GCA_039807315.1 Steroidobacter sp.
CGGTTGCCGTAGCAGGTGGTGAACAGCACCACGCGGCCCCGGGTATCGCCGGCCGGCTTGGCGTCGGGTGCCGGATGGGGCCTGGCGTCGTAACGCTTGCGATAGGTGCGACTGTGATATTTGGGAATCGGCGCCTGCGGGTGCACGCCCAGCATCCTGTCGAGCAGGGCGCGGCCGGTTTTGCTGCGGTTGACGGCGTTGACGAGCTCCGCCACCACCGGGATGCCGGCGAGATTGCCGACCAGATCGGTGGAGCTGAGGATCTTGTCACGCGCGCGGACCGGGCGGTCGTTGTCCTTGTCGTTGAACTTGTAGGCCTTGGCCCGCAGCATCAGATGCGGAAAATCCACGTTCCAGGGATGCGGCGGCACGTACGGACACTTCGACATGTAGCACATGTCGCAGAGATAGCAGTGGTCGACCACGTCCCAATAGACCTTCTTGTCCACGCCGTCGAGCTCGCCGCTGGCGGACTCGTCGATGGCGTCGAACAGCGTCGGGAACGAATTGCACAGGCTGAAGCAGCGGCGGCAGCCGTGACAGATGTCGAACACCCGGTCGAGCTCCTTGAACAGCGAGTCGCGGTTCAGGTACGCGGGGTCCTTCCAGGCAATGGGATGACGGGTGGGCGCTTCGAGGCTGCCCTCACGCGCCGAAGCGGGCATTTTTTCTGACACGACAGGCCCTTGCTGGCTGCGCGGCTCACGCTGCGTTCTTGCTGGCAAATCCGGCCGCCGGAGCGCTTCCGGCGGCCGTCTCATCGTCAGGCACGCGCCATACGGCGCGGCTCATTGATTACAGCGTGTCGAGAGCCTTCTGGAAGCGATTGGCGTGCGAGCGCTCGGCCTTCGCCAGCGTCTCGAACCAGTCGGCGATCTCGTCGAAACCTTCGTCGCGCGCCTGCTTGGCCATGCCCGGATACATGTCGGTGTACTCGTGCGTCTCGCCGGCGATGGCGGCCTTCAGGTTGGCCGAGGTCTCGCCGATCGGCAGGCCCGTGGCCGGATCGCCTACGGCTTCCAGATATTCGAGGTGGCCGTGCGCGTGACCGGTCTCGCCTTCGGCGGTCGAGCGGAACACCGCGGCCACGTCGTTGAAGCCTTCCACGTCGGCTTTGGCTGCGAAATACAGGTAACGACGGTTCGCCTGGGACTCGCCGGAAAACGCGTCCTTCAGGTTCTTTTCGGTGCTGCTGCCCTTGAGGTTCTTCATGCGGACATCCTCTGCTGATGAAACATTAGACAAAGTCTAACTTCAAAGAATCTAGTCCCTTTGCTTCGCCCAAGTCAACGCCATCGACCCGCGACTCGCATGAGCCGCGAGCCTGCGATTGACCGTCTCCGGAGCCGCGTGCAAGCTTGCCGCCGCTCGCGGCACTCCCGCGCCCTTCATCCAGTAATCCACTGCAACGTGACCAGTAAAAACGCCCCCGGCGCGGCCGAGTCGCCCGCCCCCGATTTCGAAACCTCGCTGGCCGAGCTCGAAGCCATCGTCGAAAAACTCGAGCAGGGCGAGCTGTCGCTGGATGATTCGCTGCAGCACTTCGAGCGTGGCGTGCAATTGACGCGCGCCTGCCAGGCGGCGCTCAAACAGGCGGAACAGAAAGTGGAAATCCTGCTGCGCCGCTCCGGCCAGCCGGCTTCCGACCCGGCCGCCGGCTACGCGCCGGGGCCGTTCGAGCCCGATGACGATGCCGGCTGAACGCCAGAGCGTGAGCACGCCCCAGGAATCCGGCTTCGCCACCCTGCTGCAGGGCTGGCAGGCACGAGTGGAAGCAGAGCTTGCGGCACGCCTGCCACCCGCCACAGCCCATCCATCACGACTGCACCAGGCGCTGCGATACAGCGTGTTGAACGGCGGCAAGCGCGTGCGACCGGCTCTGGTGTACGCAACCGCCCGATCGCTGGGGCTGGATGAGTCGATGGTGGACGGCGCGGCGTGCGCCGTGGAGTTCATCCACGCCTACTCGCTGGTCCACGACGACCTGCCCGCCATGGACAACGACGATCTGCGGCGCGGCCGGCCGACCTGCCACAAGGCCTTCGACGAGGCCACCGCCATCCTGGTCGGCGATTCGTTGCAGGTGCTGGCTTTCCAGGTGCTGGCCAACGGGGCAGGCCTGCCGCGGGATGCCGCCGTGCGGCTGCGCCTGGTCGAACTGCTGGCCGAAGGCAGCGGCACCGCCGGCATGGCGGGCGGCCAGGCGATCGACCTGGCGGCCAAGGGCCGCACGCTGTCAGCCGCCGAAGTGGATGAGATGCACGCCCGCAAGACCGGCGCCCTGATCCGCGCCAGCGTGCTGATGGCCGCGTCCTGTCGCGACCATCTCGATTCGCGCATCCAGCGGGCGCTCGATCGCTACGCCACCGACATCGGTCTGGCGTTCC
The DNA here is from genome assembly GCA_039807315.1 of Steroidobacter sp. Classification (GTDB taxonomy): domain Bacteria; phylum Pseudomonadota; class Gammaproteobacteria; order Steroidobacterales; family Steroidobacteraceae; genus Steroidobacter. Next base: position 2,388 of record JBDHQY010000132.1, read on the forward strand.
AGATCCAGGACGATCTGCTCGATGTGGAAGGCGACACGCAGCTGCTGGGCAAGGCGACCGGCGCCGACGAGGCAAACGACAAGCCGACCTACCCCGCTGTGGTCGGCGTCGAAGCGTCGCGGCGGCGCATGCACGAGCTGCACGCCAGTGCGCTCGACGCGCTACGCATTCTGGGGACGGCCGCGGCGCCGCTCACATCCTTGTCGGACTGGTTGGTACTGCGACGGCACTGAAACCGATTGCGGTACACTGCTTGCCTCATGACCACGTCCGATTATCCGCTGCTGTCCCGGCTCGATTCGCCGGCCGAGCTGCGTGCCCTGCCGGCCGCGCAACTCGGCGAAGTGGCCGCGGAGCTGCGGCAATATCTGATCGATACGGTCAGCCAGATGGGCGGTCACTTTGCTGCAGGCCTGGGCACGGTGGAGCTGACGGTCGCCCTGCACTACGTCTTCGATACGCCCACCGACCGGCTGGTCTGGGACGTCGGTCATCAGGCCTATCCGCACAAGGTGCTGACCGGTCGGCGCGACCGCCTGCACACCATCAAGCTGAAAGACGGCCTGGCACCGTTTCCCACGCGCAGCGAAAGCGAATACGACACCTTCGGCGTCGGCCATTCGAGCACCTCGATCAGCGCAGCGCTCGGCATGGCCATTGCCGCGGCGCGTACCGGCCACAAGCGGCGCGTGGTCTCGATCATCGGCGACGGCGCACTCAGCGCCGGCATGGCGTTCGAAGCGCTGAATCACGCCGGCAGTCTCGACGTGGACATGCTGGTGATCCTGAACGACAACGACATGTCGATCTCGGAGAACGTCGGTGCGTTCTCCAATTACTTCGCGCGCGTGCTGTCCGGAAAGCTGTACGCAACCCTGCGCGCCGGCAGCAAGAAAGTGCTCAAGCGCATGCCCACCGTGTGGGAACTGGCGCGCCGCTCCGAAGAGCACATGAAGGGCATGGTGCTGCCCGGCACGATCTTCGAAGAAATGGGCTTCAACTACATCGGCCCGATCGACGGCCATGACGTGGGCGCGCTGGTCGCGACACTGAAGAATCTGCGCGATCTGCAAGGACCGCAGTTCCTGCATGTGGTCACCCGCAAGGGCAAGGGCTATGCACCCGCCGAGGCCGATCCGATCAAGTGGCACGGCCCCGGTCCTTTCGACGCCAAGAGCGGCGTGATCTTCAAGGAGAAGGCCAGCGGTCCGAGCTATTCGCAGATTTTCGGCGACTGGCTGTGCGACATGGCGGCGCTCGACTCACGCGTGGTCGGCATCACGCCCGCGATGCGTGAAGGCTCGGGGCTGGTGGAATTCTCCAAGCGCTTCCCCGATCGCTATTTCGACGTGGCGATCGCCGAGCAGCACGCGGTCACGCTCGGCGCCGGCATGGCGTGCGAAGGGCTGCGTCCGGTGGTTGCGATCTATTCGACCTTCCTGCAGCGCGCCTACGACCAGTTGATCCACGACGTGGCGCTGCAGAATCTGCCGGTGACCTTCGCCATCGATCGCGCCGGCCTGGTGGGCGGCGACGGCGCCACGCACCAGGGCAGCTACGACCTGTCCTACCTGCGTTGCATTCCGAACCTGATCCTGATGGCGCCGGCCGACGAGAACGAATGCCGGCAGATGCTGTTCACCGCCGTGTGCAGCGAGCAGCCGGCCGCCGTTCGTTACCCGCGCGGCCAAGGCCCCGGCGTGGCCATCGAATCAACGATGCGCGCGCTGCCGATCGGCAAGGCGCAGTCACGCCGCGAAGGCCGCAGCGGCCTGGCCATCATCGCGGTGGGCGCGATGGTGCCGTTCTGCGAGCGCATCGCCGAACAGCTGGATGCCACGCTGATCAACCTGCGTTTCGTCAAACCGCTGGACGAAGACCTGTTGCTGCGAATCGCGGCCACGCATCGCGCGCTGGTCACCGTCGAAGAGAACGTGATTGCCGGCGGCGCCGGCAGCGCCATTGCGGAGTGCCTCGCCGCTCATGGCCACTCGCTGCCGACCCTGCACCTGGGCATTCCCGATCGGTTCATCGAGCATGGTTCGCGCGGGGATTGCCTGAGGGCGGCCGGCCTGGATATCCCGTCCATCGAAAGCGCCATCAACCACTGGTGGCACGTTCCAGCGCGGGCGGCTTCGCTGTGAGCACCGCCGCGACCAGATCCAAGTACTGAAGCCGGCGAATTTCAGTCATTCCCGGCGGCCGGGCCGTGGCTGCGGCGCCTTGCCTTATACTGCCCGCAACCCAACCTCGGACCGATCCGCCGGATTGACGGCGCTTTTGCCAGCTCGAGCCTATGTCCACCATGCCTTCCAGCGCCGCCCACCCGTCCCCCGCCCCCATCGAAGACGTGCAGGCGCGGATCGATTCACGCCAGATTCCGATCAACAAGGTCGGCATCAAGGACGTGTTCCATCCGATCCGCGTCAAGGACCGTTCGCGCGGCGAGCAGCACACCATCGCCAACTTCAACATGTACGTGGCGCTGCCGCACAACTTCAAGGGCACGCACATGTCGCGCTTCGTCGAGGTGCTGCACGGCAACGAGCGCGAGATCTCGGTGGAATCCTTCCGCGAGATGCTGCTCGGCATGACGCAGAAGCTGGACGCCGAATCCGGCCATATCGAGATGAGCTTTCCGTATTTCGTGATGAAGCGGGCGCCGGTCAGCAAGGTCGAGAGCCTGATGGACTACAAGGCCTCGCTGATCGGCGAGGTGCATCGCGGCCAGGTCGAGCTGTGGCTCAAGGTGATGGTGGCGGCCACCAGCCTGTGCCCATGCTCCAAGCGCATCTCCGACTACGGCGCCCACAACCAGCGCTCGCACATCACCATCAAGGCGCGCGTCGCCGGGCATATGTGGCTGGAAGAGCTGATCGACATCGCGGAAGCGGAAGCATCGTGCGAGGTGTTCGGCATTCTCAAGCGCCCGGACGAGAAATACGTGACCGAGCGCGCCTACGACAATCCCAAGTTCGTCGAGGACCTGGTGCGCGACATCGCGCTACGCTGCAACCAGGACGAGCGCATCCGCGCCTATGTGGTCGAGGCGGAGAACTTCGAATCCATCCACAACCATTCGGCGTACGCGCTGATCGAGAAGGACAAGGATTCGCCGTGACGGTGCCTGAGTTTCCGCGACAGCGGAAACGAGCGCCACCATCCCGCGTAGACGGGTATCCACCCGGATAGGGGCTCGAAGAACTGGATCCCCGCCCGCGCGGGGACGGCACCTTGCTTCTATTTTGCCGGCGCCCGTTCCTGCGACGTTAGCCCGGGCTCTGCAGGCGGCTGATCAGGCTGCGCAGGAACACCTTGTTGAAACGCAGCTGACAAGCGGCCGAGGATTGCTCCAGCAGGGTCGAACTCACCTTCATCAAGGTCACATTGCTCAGCGCCTTGATCGTCGCCAGCCGCTTGGCGCCGCGCACGTAGCTGGTCTCGCCGAAACAATCGCCCGCTTCCAGCTCGCCGACGCCCTTGCTGGCACGCACCACGGCGGCGCTGCCCGAGACGATGATGTAGAAGCGGTCGTCCATCTCGCCTTCCTTGACGATCTCCTCGCCGCGTTCGTAGTCCTGCCAGGTGCTGGCGCGCAGTACCTCAAGAATCTCCGACTGCGAGAAATCGTGGAAGAACTTCAGAGTGCGCAGGATCGAGAACTGCTCCTGCCGATCCAGCTTCGAGGAGCCTTCCCGCAGCGTCTGATGAACGCGCGTCAAATCGGCGGCGAGCTCCAGCCCGTTGCGATAGCGCTTGGCCGGTTCCTTCTGCAACGCCTTGGCGACGGTGTCTTCGAGCAGTTCGGGAATCTGCGGCCGCAGCGAGTGGATGGGTTGCGCGGTCGCGTAAACGATCTGGTGCAGGAGCTTGGACAGGTTGCCGCCGCGGAACGGCCGGAAGCCAGTCAGCAGCTCGTACATCACCGCGCCCAGCGAATACAGGTCCGAGCGATTGGTGATGTCCAGCGACTGCACCTGCTCGGGTGACATGTACGAGGGGCTGCCGGCGATGCCTTCGATGCGCGAGATGTCCGAATCCGCCACCAATGCGATGCCGAAATCGATGATGCGCACGTCGTTGGCCTGCGTGAGCATGATGTTCGACGGCTTGATGTCGCGATGGACGACACCGCGGCTGTGCGCGTAGTGCAGTGCCTTGGCGCACTTGTACATGATCTCCACCACATCATCGATCGGCAGCAGGTTGTCCGGCTTGCAATAGGCCGACAGGGTGCGCGCGCCGTGCACGTGCTCGGTCACGATGTAGTAGTGACCGTCCTCCTCGCCCGCATCGAAGATCGGCAGGATGTTCGGATGCTGCAGCATGCCGACCATGTGCGCTTCGGAAAGAA